>NZ_JAUBSH010000098.1:0-25142 GCF_036704705.1 Microcoleus sp. K1-B1
TATTCTCTCCCGGCGCGGTGGCTTTAGTTCTTCTCAAAGCCACCGTTCTCATCTTTATTTAGTCTAAAGTACAGTATGTATTTGAGCGTGCGGGTGCACAAGCTGTGATGGCGAGTTTGTGGAGTGTTTCTGATTCAGCTACTAAAGATTTGATGGTTCAATTTTATCAAAATATCAATAAAGGGATGAGTACAAATGAAGCATTGCGGCAAGCTAAGTTGAGTCAAATTGGTCGCCATCCGTTTTATTGGTCGCCGTTTATTTTAATTGGCGATGCGCGGTAGTTACTAACAGGCGGAACAGTTAACCCGATCGCATTTCCAGATGTATCTGTATCCGTAAATGCGATCGTCAGGAATTAGGAGTAGGAAGTGTTCACAAAATTCAACCTAATTACCTTTCTGGCTCTGCTTCAGAATCAATTTCCCAGGAAACACGACTTTTCGTAGTTCTTCTGCTCCTAAAATGATCGGTGGACACACCAGCAATAGCAGCCATTGCCAGGGTGCTAAAGGTGCTGTCGAAAAAATGCGGCTCAACAATTCGTTATTGATCACGATCGCCACTAAAATCCATTCAATGACAATTCCGAGCCAGATTTGTGGATTAGAAAAGAATCCCAGTCGCAAAATTGATCCGCGTTCCGATCGGCAGGCAAAGACATTGCCCGTTTGACAAGCCACAACCGATGCCAGAGTCATAGTAATGGCTTGAGTATAGATGGCGATCGTAGCGGCATCTGCTGAATGAGACAGAATGCTTGGGGTTGCGGCTTGTAATTCTGCCAAGTCATAACCGTAACTCCACCACACCACAAAAAATGCTGCCATCGCTAGGGCAGCTTCCAGCAATCCCAAGAAGCCATAGGCGCGCAACAGCAGAGAGCGATCGAGAAGCGGTTGCGATTTTTTCCGGGGGGGCTGCTGCATCGTTCCGGCTTCTGCCCGTTCTGCACCCAATGCCAATGCAGGCACTATATCAGTTCCTAAATCAATGGCAAGAATCTGCATGATCACCAGTGCAGGAGGAATCTTCAACGCCACCATGAACAGAAATGGTACTAATTCCGGCAGGTTTGATGCCAGGATGTAGGTCATAAATTTGCGGATGTTTTGATGCACGGCTCGCCCCTCCTCGATCGCGACCACGATCGTCGCAAAGTTGTCATCGGTAAGGACAATATCGGCGGCTTCTCGTGCCACATCGGTGCCATTCAGCCCCATCGCGATGCCAATATGGGCAGCCCTTAATGCTGGTGCATCATTGACTCCATCCCCCGTCACCGCAACTACATCCCCGATCGTTTTATAGGCTTCCACCAGTCGCAGCTTATGCTCAGGAGACATCCGAGCAAACACTAGCCCCGATCGATATTTCAGAATTTGTTGCAATTGAGCATCCGACAGATGCCCCATGCCTTCACCCGTTACCACCCGTACAGAATCGGTAACTAATCCAATTTTGCGGGCGATCGCCTCAGCAGTCAGTCCATAGTCACCCGTCACCATCGTCACCTTAATTCCTGCCTGATGGCACTGAGCAAGAGCCTCTCTTACCTCTGGACGGGGCGGGTCAAACATCGCCACCAGACCAATAAAAATCAAGTTTTGCTCTAAGTCTTGCGATCGCAAATCCAACATTTCACTCCCCCCACGGCGCGCCGCCACCCCCAAAACCCGAAAGCCCTGCTGGGCTAACTCATCGTTAGCCGCCACTATTTCATTCGAGTCGGATGGAGTGAGTTCTGAGAGAGTTCCATTCCGCAAGATAGATGTGCAGTGTCGCAACACTTCCAGCGGTGCCCCCTTAGTAAAAGCCAGGTTCGGCAGATCGCTATTCCATAGCGCGGACGATCGCCAGTCCAACACCACCGTCATCATCCGGCGACGAGAATCAAAAGGCACCTCTCGCAAGCGGGGAAGCTGTTTTTGCAAAGTTTCCAGATTCAATCCTGCTTTGGCAGCAGCCACCAGCAGAGCCGCTTCCGTTGGATCGCCAATTTCTTGCCAACGGCTAGGCGCTGTCAGGTGAATCAACCGTGCATTCGAGCAAAGTGCCGCCCCCGTAAGCAACAAATTGACTTTCCAGGATGCTGCAAAATTCGCGGGAATCTGAACCTCACCAGCCGTAGGATCGTATCCAGCGCCAGTCACTTCAATCAGAGTCGGCGTCATCGATGGATGGGATTTCTGCTTGCCGTTAAGAGGTGGTAAGACAGCCGACTCTTGGCTGGCAGGATTTGGGCTGTTCTCCGAAGATTCCCAGGGAAGCCAGAGATAATGCACCGTCATTTCGTTTTTAGTCAACGTTCCGGTTTTGTCGGTGCAGATCACCGTTGTAGCGCTCAGGGTTTCCACAGCCGAAAGACGACGCACCAAAGCATTACGGCGCACCATTCGCCGCACCCCGATCGCCAATGACAAAGTAACCGTCGGCAGTAATCCCTCTGGCACCAGCGCCACAATGATCCCGATCCCAAAAATAAAGCTCTCTTTGAGCTCCATCCCCACCAGCAGGTATGTCAGCAGAAATACCAGAACTCCCATACCAAGGGCGATCGCAGTGATGATCCGCACAATATCAGCCACCTGCACTTCCAACGTGCTGGGTTCCCGTTTCACAACGGCGGTGAGATGGGCGACGTGACCAAACTCGGTTTGTGCTCCCGTGGCATAAACCACAGCAACGCCCCTTCCTGACGAAACCGTCGAGCCTGCCAGCACCAAATTTGGGATTTCCGCCAGATTGACCTTTTCTTGTAAGGGATGTTCGCCCGCTGGTATCGTTTTGCCAGCCCGGATGGATGCAGCTTCGCGCACCCGCACCGGATGAGCGTTACGGGCAACAGGAAGCGATTCGCCAGTCATTACAGAAATATCCAAATACAGGCTTTCGGCAGTAACTAACCGAGCATCCGCAGAGATGCGATCGCCCTCTTCCAATTGCATCACATCTCCACGCACCAGTTCCCGTGCCGGAATCTGCTTTAGTTCCCCATTCCGATACACTTTCACCTGCATCGGTAACACGTTCTTTAAGGCCGCTAATGCTTGCTCTGCTTGAAACTCTTGCCAAAAACTGAATACTGCATTAATCCCGATCACCGCCCAGATTGCCCAACCTAATTGAGGGGTTCCCGAAATGAATGCCAAAATCCCTGCCACCCATAGCAGCAGGGCCATAAAGTGCCTTAACTGATCGGTAAATCTTAGCCACAGAGGGCGATGTGCGGGTTCTGGCAACTCATTCGTGCCAAATTTTACGAGTCGATCGAAAGCTTCCTCATCAGACAACCCGTTCTCGCTGATTTCAAAGGATTGATATACATCTTCTGGTGATAGGGTCCAAATTGGTTGATGCGGTACTGCCATACATCCCCACCTTAGAAATAGGTAATGCAATCATTTTTGGCATATTTCCCAACGAATTTGGGTAAACTTAATTTTTCTTACAAAATCCAGGGGATAGAGCTGCCACTGTGCAGATAATTTCTCGGCTTTTAATACTGATAATATTGCATCCAGTAGCAGGGTAAGAACACATCAATTAGGGTTTACATAAGGAATACAAGGAATCTAATGTAGAGTCTTTAAAACAATAACTGGGAACTTGACTCATATAATCGTTGTCCATAGATTTCCGTTTCATTTTTTGTATAATACTACGTTTATGAGTCTGTTTACGATTGATAGCATTGAGTACAATACGTTGTAGAATAGCAAAATTGCGCGGAATCGGGAAAGAGCGAATCCGGCAAGCATCTGAGGCAAAAGTACAATTAAAAGTCCAATGAGCTTCGTTTTCAATACCCCTTGCCCCGCCAATTATAGCTAAGATTGCAATTACTAAGATGTCGGTGAGTTGATGTCTCTTGGTTCGCTCTAATCTTGGGTTTTTGAGTCCTCTAAAGTGCTTGACTAAACTTTCTTGAATAACTCCAATTTCTACCACAGCTTTGGGATTTTTCACAGTGCCATTTTTTTATCAACAGATTTAATTTTAAAGCCCTGAGACATAATGCTGTTTCCTGGAGAGGTTTTAAAAAATAGGTCTCTCTGCACAATACTAGGTTCTTGTCTGGCAAGTACAATTGTTACCAAATTTGATGAGCTGACCCTGCATCCAGTAGCTTCAACAAATCTTAACTTCTCACCCTATACCCTATACCCTATACCTTAATATAGGGTATAATATTAGTTTAATAGGTTGCAAAAGAGATAATACCAATGTTCCAAGTGGGCGAAGTCTCTGGTGGTTTAGGACTCAATCCACAAACTCTATATTTTTATGGGCGTATTGGATTGATCCCATCTCCCCAGTGGACTGAAGCGGGCGATCGCCTCTTTAGCCGGCAGGATATGGAACGACTTGCCTTTATTTCTAGTGCCAAGTCTTTAGGGCGAAGTCTTGAGGAAATTAAGGAAATTATAGCCTTGGAAGATGGGCAATTACTCGCCTGTAAAGCCGTCGATGACAGACTAAACAAGAAAGTTCAGGCAATTGAGGACAACATTCGACAATTGCGATCGCTGCATGATGAGCTAGTGCCTTGGGTCGAGCAATGTCAAACCAAATTAGAGTATCCCGATCCAGCTTATCAATGCCTCGTTCTTGAAAAATAACCAGAAGCAGCGCGCGCTCAAAGAGCATCTTGACTGTAAAATTTAGCTCTACCTGAGCCTATAACTGAACAGAATTACATAAGTAAAATAAAAAAGGAGCAGTGCTATGAATGCGAGGGAGATGGAAATATTAGGAGCGGGTTGTAAAAAATGTCAGCAGTTGGAAGCTAATGCCAAGGAGGCGATCGCCGCTTTGAATTTAGAAGCTGAAATCCTGCACATCACCGACCCGATCGAAATTGCTAAACGCGGTGTGATGTCTACTCCAGCATTGACCATCAACGGCAAAGTCGTCAGCAAAGGAAAAGTGATCACGAGCGCAGAAATTCAGAGACTCTTACAACTCTAATAATTGGAGAAAAACCATGTTCGATCCGTTTTATCCGTTCGACTGGTTAGCTACTCAGATTGTGACTCGCCTCTTGGGTTTATCTATAAAATCTCACCTCGGAGCCAGTTTACATTTTTTCCTTTACGATGTACCTAAAGTTTTAACATTGCTGATTGTAATCAGTTTTATTGTTGGTACATTTCAAAGCTTTTTAGAACCAGAGAAAGTCCGGCATTGGTTAGAAGGCAAGCGCACCTTCGGGGGGAATATCCTGGC
Source organism: Microcoleus sp. K1-B1 (assembly GCF_036704705.1). Lineage (NCBI taxonomy): Bacteria > Bacillati > Cyanobacteriota > Cyanophyceae > Oscillatoriales > Microcoleaceae > Microcoleus > Microcoleus sp. K1-B1. The sequence continues at coordinate 5,230 of NZ_JAUBSH010000098.1, forward strand.
GGCTATTGTGGGCATTATTACACCGTTTTGCTCCTGTTCGGCGGTTCCTCTTTTTATCGGATTTTTGGAAGCAGGTGTTCCTTTAGGAGTCACATTTTCCTATCTGATCTCAGCACCAATGGTCAATGAGGTGGCGGTGGTGTTGATCTGGGGATTATTTGGGTTGAAGGTTACGCTTCTTTATATCGGCTTCGGCGTTGGATTGGCGATCGTGGCTGGATATACGATCGGATTACTAAAATTAGAAAAATGGGTGGAACCCTTTGTTTGGGAACTCCAAAAATCCCGATCACTAGAGACTCAAACAGATGAATTTGAATCTAATCAGCTCACTTGGAACCAGCGATTTGAACAGGGATGGTTTCAATCTAGTCAAATTGTGCAATCCGTGTGGCTTTATGTGGTCTTAGGAATTGCGATCGGTGCAGGAATTCATGGTTATGTTCCGACTACTTTAGTCACCCAAATAGCAGGACGTGACAACCCCTTAGCCGTTCCTATTGCTGTTCTTTTAGGTGTGCCACTCTATGCGAATATTGCTGGTGTAATGCCGATTACTGAAGCACTGGTTAACAAAGGAATGCCCCTCGGAACTGTGTTAGCCTTCACAATGGCTGTTACCGCTCTTTCATTACCTGAGATGGTCATTCTGAAAAAAGTTCTTCGCCCTCAACTTTTAGCTGTTTTCATCAGCCTAATGACTCTTGGCATAATCAGTATCGGCTATTTATTCAATGCTTTTCTTGCTTAGCTGCAACCTACTACAGTAACCCTAAATGAGTCGTAAATTTTTCACCCCACCCCAACCCTCCCCGAACTCGCGGGGAGGGAGTAAGAAATTCACAAATGATGCGAGGATTGCTATATCTTAGTTGAGTCCCGCATAGCCTTCTGGGTTCATATGCAGGAAATCTCGACTGTATTTCGGGTCAACAATCCCCTGGGAATTCGCCAATACCTGACTGCTATCAAAAACAATTACTCGATCGCATCCTCAATTGCTCTAAACTCTCCCCCACAAAGCCAATCCGCCGCCCCTTCCCCTAGCGGCAATTATCCCATCTTCTACCAGAAAATATGCAAAAAATGCCTGCTTCCCCACACTCAAACTAAAAAATTCCGCCTCCCGCGCTTCTCCACCGCGAATAAATCCTTGATACACAGTTTTACCCAACAATTTCACGGTAATTCTGGTAAAATCAAAAGCTAAAATATTTTTATTAACCAAAAACTTAGTCGGCCCGGAAAGAGTTAGTACGATCGCCCCAACTTGCACCGAATTCTCCACCCTGCCGGTTTCGCTATTCTCTTCCCCTTCAGCAACAGGTTCTGCCGAATAAGCAATTTGAATTTTTGCAACCCACTCAGGGATGTAACGTCCCGCGCCCAACACAATCCCCGCTTTTTGTCGAGTCTTTTTCGTGCCGGTGATAAAGCAGAGTTGCCAGTTGCCGATTAATTGCTCGAAAGAATAGCGAATTTTATTTTTTTTCGCGTTTTTCTCAGCTTCTAGGAGGGCGGCGACTACAGCGTCGGGAGATGGTTTAGAATTAGATTGGGCAGCTTGTTCTAGAATAGATAGATTTTCCATTTAATAATATACAGATTTGTATTTTAAGGGTGGTAGCTGAATCTAGATCCCCCTAAATCCCCCTTAAGAAGGGGGACTTTGAGTGCTTCTGAACCCGCCATTTTTAACAAAGACTTTGACTGCTTCTTTTCCCCCCCTTATTACGGGGGGCTAGGGGCGATCGACCCTACAGTCAACTGCTTGCTTCTTCCCCTTGTGTTTTGGAGGGCTAGGGACGATCGCATCTGTTAAAGGCGTAAGTCCTAAAGCTGCAAGACATTGATAATATTAGCTGAAGTAGCGGAGAAAAACATGGTTGCGATCGCCCCCACAGACACAGAAATCATCGTCATCGGCAGCGGGATAGGCGGGTTGAGTTGCGCTGCAATGCTTGCCCGCTATGGCTTTGATGTTGTGGTTTGCGAAAGCCATTCGATCGCGGGCGGGGCCGCACACGGTTTTGAACGCGACGGATTTAGCTTCGACTCCGGGCCCTCCCTGTACTCAGGATTATCCTACAGCCCGTCTGCCAATCCGCTGCGGCAAGTTTTGGATGCGATCGGCGAAAAACTCCCCTGCATCACCTACGATACCTGGGGTTGCTGTTTGCCAGAAGGCGATTTCGACACATCTGTCGGTGCGAGTCAATTTGGCGAAGTGCTCGCACAACTGCGCGGCGCGGCAGCAGTCGCCGAATGGCGGCAACTCCAGCGCATCATGGAACCCTACGCCAAAGCTGCCATAGCCTTGCCCCCCCTGGCTTTGCGCTTCGATTTGGGCGCTGTTTTTACCCTCGGTCAATTTGCGCCGGCTTTCCTGCAAAGTGCTGGCGACGCGATCGCACTTGCAGGCCCTTTCAGCAAAATAATGGACAAAAATGTCAAAGATCCCTTTGTCCGAAATTGGCTGAATTTGTTGTGTTTCCTGTTGTCTGGACTTCCCGCCGACGGAACGATCGCAGCCGAAGTCGCATTCATGTTCGCCGACTGGTATCGCCCCAATGCAGTTTTGGACTATCCGATCGGCGGTAGTGCAGCTTTGGTAAACGCCCTGGTACGCGGTTTAGAGCGCCACGGAGGGCAGTTGCAGCTAAATTCCCACGTTGCAGAAGTTTTGGTGGAAAACAACCGGGCTGCGGGCGTGCGGCTGCGATCGGGCAAAATAATTCGATCGCACAAAGCCGTCGTCTCCAACGCTTCCGTTTGGGATACCCTGAAACTGTTGCCTGAAACCTCAGTCCCGCAAAGGTTTCGGCAACAGCGGCAGGCGACGCCAGAGTGCGACAGCTTCATGCACCTGCATCTGGGAATTGATGCTGCCGGAGTGCGATCGGACTTGGCTTGTCACTACATCTTCGTCAAAGACTGGGAAATGGGCGTTTCGGCCCCTCAGAACGTCGTTCTCGTCTCGATTCCCTCCCTCCTCGACCCCGACCTCGCGCCTCCGGGAAAGCACGTCATTCACGCATATACCCCCGGAAACGAGCCTTACGATTTGTGGCAAAAGCTCAATCGCACCAGCGAAGAGTACAAGCTGCAAAAACAAGCGCGCGCCGAGGTAATGTGGGAAGCCTTAGAGAGAATTATCCCCAATATTCGATCGCGCTGCGAAGTCACCTTAGTTGGGACACCCCTCACCCACGAACGGTTTTTGCGCCGCCATCGCGGTTCCTACGGGCCCGGAATTCGGGCGGGTAGCGGCTTGTTTCCCGGCCCGACAACACCTTTAGCGGGGCTGTTTTGCTGCGGAGATTCGACGTTTCCGGGAATTGGTTTGCCCGCTGTTGCTGCTAGCGGGGCGATCGCCGCCAATACGATCGCACCTTTGGAAAAACATTTGGAATTGATTCGGGAAGTTATTAGTTAGTTGTTATATCGATTCCGGTTGCACCGGAATGCTTGTTGACTGTTGACTGTTGACTGTTGACTGTTGACTAATGACTAATGACTAATGACTGAGGACTAATGACTGAGGACTAATGACTGAGGACTAATGACTGAGGACTAATGACTAATGACTAATGACTAATGACTAATGACTAATGACTAATGACTAATGACTAATGATATCATTTCGGCGCAGCCGGAATTGATATTATTAGACATCTCCCATAATTATTGTGGAACAGGCATCCTGCCTGTTCAAAACCTGCTTTTGAGGAGATGTTTATTAGTTATTTGTTATATCAAATCCGCCCTTCATCGTCCTGTATTCATCTCTCTGTTCTCTGACTCTGCGTTCTCTGCGTTCTCTGCGGTTTAATCATTCCAATGCAACCGTAATTGATATTATTTGTTAACGGAATTATGGAAGCGCTTTCATAGCGAAGGACGCGAAGCAAGAGTAAACAATAATTGTATATACAGCAGTTCTCAATCTTGGTGAGGTATGCCCTATGCCCTATGCCCTATACCCTATGCCCGCTTATCCAGCGTCCACCTCATGTTACTGAGAAAGGGTATAGTTAGTAAAATGTGACCGATATCTGTCAGCATAGAAATAGATAGTTCGATCGCAAAGAGGCCACCGTGCAACCCGTAGACTTTACAACTTTAACCGCCACTTGCAGCGAACTGCGAGCCCAATGGCTGCCAGCGCGCTTAGAACAAGTCTACCAGCGCGATCTATTTACCGTGTCCCTAGCCCTCCGCACCATGAAAGGGCGCGGCTGGATTGACCTTTCCTGGCATCCTGTGGCCGCCCGCATTTGCGTCGGCGACCCCCCGCCCCGCATTCCCGACACCTTCACCTTCAGCGAACAACTGCGGCATCAACTCAGCGGTTTAGCCTTAGTTTCCATCGCCCCTGTTTCATCCTGGGAAAGAGTCATCGACTTGCAATTCGCCAAACGCCCCGGAGAACCAGCCCTCTGGCACCTGTACGCCGAAATCATGGGCAAGTACAGCAACGTCATCCTCACCGCCCAAGACAACCTCGTTGTCACCTGCGCCCACCAAGTCAGCGCCAAACAGTCCACCGTCCGTCCAATCCAAACCGGGCAACCCTACGAAATGCCCCCGTCTTTGACGGATGCAGTGCCGAGTCTGAGTGAATCTCAAAACCGCTGGCAATCACGAATTAGCCTGGTTCCTGGGCAATTAAAGGGCAATCTGTTGAAGAATTACCGAGGGATGAGTAAAGCCTTAGTTTTGTCAATGATTCGATCGGCTTCTTTAGACCCCGAACAATCCACCGACAGCCTGAATCCCGACGAATGGCAGCAACTATTTCAGCGCTGGCTATACTGGCTGCAATGCCTAGAAAACTCCAAATTTCACCCGAGTTTTACCCCCGAAGGCTACACCGTCATCGATTGGCCCGCACCAGAAAATCACAATGTAGGGGCGGTGCCCCCGTCCCCGCCCTCTGATTCTTCCATCTCTTCGGTTCAAGAAATACTTAACAGCTACTACACAGGCGAAATCAATCAAGAAGTATTCGCCCAACTGCGGCATCAGCTTACCCAAAAACTCAACAACGTCCTCGCCAAACTGCGCCTCAAAGCCAACACATTTAAAGAACGTTTACAGCAATCTGCAGACGCCGACACCCACAAATCCCAAGCCGACTTGCTGATGGCAAATTTGCAGCATTGGGAACCAGGAATGAAATCAATTTCCCTCCCCGACTTTGAAACCGAAAAACCCGTTGCCATTTCCCTAAACCCAGAAAAAAACGCAGTTCAAAACGCTCAAGCCCTCTACAAAAAACACCAAAAACTTAAAAGAGCTCGCATTGCAGTAGAACCATTGTTAGCCGCCGTACAAGAAGAAATCGACTATTTAGAACAAGTTGAAGTCGCACTTTCGGTATTGGAAACCTACCGCAACACCCAAGATTTGCAAACCCTCGCCGAAATCCGCGAAGAACTGATCCAACAAAAATATCTAGACGTACCAGATTACCGCAGTACCGACAAAAATGCTGCGATCGAATTTCACCGCTACCAAACCCCCAGTGGCTTTGAATTATTAATCGGGCGCAACAACCGCCAAAACGACCAACTCACTTTTCGCACCGCCAACGACTACGACTTGTGGTTCCACACCCTAGAGATTCCCGGAAGTCACGCTTTGCTGCGTCTCACACCCGGTACTGTGGCTGAAGAAACTGATTTGCAATTTGCCGCCGACATGACTGCGTACTACAGTCGCGCCCGCCACAGCGAACAAGTCCCGGTGGTTTATACAGAACCGAAATATGTATACAAGCCAAAAGGTGCTAAACCGGGTATGGTTGTATACAAGCAGGAGCGGATTGTCTGGGGCAGACCGCAGCAAGCTCCGGCTTAATTTATATAAAGTGAGACAATGGTCGATCGGCAATCGAAACCTCGTTTTTACCCAAAATAACCTGTTTGGAACCGATAAACCTAGGCAGAAACCGGGTTTTTGAACCCAGGCTGGATTATACAAAGTGACCGGGAGTGCGATCGTCCCTCACAATTAAAATTCCTCTGTAATGTAAAATTTTATTACAGAAAATTAAATTTTGTTGTTATAATACCCCTTAAGAGAGATGATATTTCTTTTAGAACCCTTTGCAAAGAAACGTGCAACTTGGGTTTCCTCACTGTGAGAACAACACTGTGGGAACACAACGGATTTAACTATTTTTGCAGACCAGCTTTTGCTAAAGCTGGTCGTTTCTGTTTAAACCTTAAACCCCAACTCAGACAATTTTAGATTGGCGATTTGAGATTTTAGATTAAAACTGCCAATCTCAAATCTCAAATCTAAAATCTAAAATCGGTGTGGGGTTCCCCTAGAAAGTAAACGTCGTTCTGACAACCCCAATCACCAAATCAGAATTATTCTTATTGTGGTCAGGAGCAGTCAGCCAAATCAGACCAGGAGTGATAGAAATATTATCGCTCAACTTAAACTGATAGAAACCTTCAAGGTGCAGCGAAGTATCCTTATCTTCCGGCAAAGTCCGATTAGTAGAACTCGTCACCCGCGGCTCCATACCTACCACAATCCCCGCCAGATTTCCTTCTTTCAACAAATCGGGAAAAGCCAAAGTAACTGCCCAGTTCCAGATTTTTTGATCCCCCCGCTGCACAGAACCCGTAGGAGTACCCAAGTTGGATAAAATGCGCTGATTAGTGTAACCCGCCCAACCGCCAATTGCAAATCTCCGGTTCAACTGCCACGAAGCTTGCGCGCCGTAGGAATTGCTAGAAACTGGCACATTGCTATCGCTGTCGAACCCGAAGGAAGCCAAACGCACCGGAAAATTAGAAGCATTGCTGCCGGTACCGGTGACGACGTTGTAGGAATTAACGTAAGTTAAACCTAAAGCCATGCTGTCGTTCGGTGTAAAAGTCAACTGAGCCAAACCGCCGTAAGAGCCGTTAAACAAACCATTTCCCCGCGTCGGGTCCGCAGCATTGCCGGCCATATATCCCAAACTCAGCTCTAGTTTTTCCCCAAACTGATGCCGCAGAGCGATACCAGAACCACCAATCAAATAGTAAATGGGGTTGCGAGTACCGAAGTTAGAAAGAGCGCCATAGCTGCCGTCTCCGTCAAAGTAAGGGTTGACAGTGTTAACAAAATCATCAGCAGCGCCGGCATTAGCTTCGAGAATTACAGTCGTGCTTTTGCCTAGAGGGAATTGGTAAAGCAGCGCATCTAAACCTACAGTATTGCTAGCCTCGGCAAAAGGCCCAGCATTAAACCGCAATTCCCCTTCAGCGGTTTTGGTATTATTAGTAGAAAAAGAACCCAAATTTAAAACTTGCAATCGAGTTCTCAGCAAATCTTCTCCAGAGAAACTCGTGTCGAAATTGATCCGAACCCTACTGCCAAAAGCCGTCGCTTTATCGGCATCGTTACCTTCAGCATCCTCTCCCCTGGCGATACCCGTCAAACCAAATATCACTTCGCCGTTGAGTTTAGTCGTAGTTGAAAACTGATTTGCTTCTAATTCAGAGGCGCGCGCTTCCAAAGCATCGACGCGGCCTCGCAAAGTTGCCAATTCCGCCGCAAATTCTTCTTGCAACTTTTGCACAGAAGCCAAATCTTCTCGCGTCGCCAGATTTCTGGAACCGCCTTGAATTAGCTCGGTAACTTTATCCAAACACGCATTTAAACCTGCTGCAAACTCGTAGCGAGTCATTGCCCGGTTGCCGCGAAAAGTGCCGTCAGGATAGCCAGCTATGCAGCCGTAGCGCTCTACTAGAGACTGCAAAGCTTGGAACGCCCAATCTGTGGGCCGAACGTCGGAAAGTTGCGAAACAGAGGTTACTTGGCCGGCAGCATCTTGGCTGGTACTGCCTTCGGCGCTGTATTGGTTGATTTGTTCTAAAACATTTGACTGTGCTGGAGGTTGGGCACTTGGATTTGGCGATTGGGAAATCTGCTCTTGGGCGCTTAAATTAGCCGGTGTAGCGGCGGGTTGCGTTTCGCTTAAGTTTGCGGGCGCGACTGCGGGGATTTGCTCCGCGACAGGTTGTTCAACACTTAAATTTGCGGGCGCGACTGCGGGTTTGGTTTCGCTTAAATCTGCTGCAACTGCGTTTTCCGGTGCTTTTGCCTGTTCGGCAACTGGGGCACTCAAATCGTTAGTGTTAGCGAAGCGATCCGAAGGAAAGCCCTCGTAGAGGTTCGCACTTTCTTTCTCAATAGTTTCAACAGTCAAGTTGCTAGCTAGTGACGCTGGTTCGACTGTCTCAGCCTTTGGCGTCTCAGACGTTGCCACCTCGGTTGCAGCCCCTGCGAATTGCAATTGATGAGCTTGATCTGTGGCGGCAATTTCTACAGGTTGCTCTGCTGCTAGCGCCGTCGAAGATACGACTAAACTTGCTGCCAATACAGCGGGACTAACTAAAAGTCCTTTCCACAAAAATTTGGACATTTTCCTCACATCACATTGAGCCGATCGCCCGTTCCGAAGATTTAGGCGCCCGCAAATCACCTTAAGTATTCCGCCTAATAGTATTTCTTGTCAACAATCGGGGAAATCACTGCCGAAGAGTGCAGTTTTGCTGTGGTTGATTTGACAAAAACCCCGTTTCTTCCCAAAATCCTTGGTTTGACTCACCGAAGAGCACCATTCTCAAGAACAGGCAAGATGCCTGTTCCACAAGAAAATTGACTCTTTGTGGAACAGGCATCTTGCCTGTTCCTAAACAAATAATTGAGAATGGTGCAACATCTCAGTTTAAAGATACCTACCTAGAAACCTGGTTGATGGCCCGATATTGCGTAAGTGATCCCTCAGTAAGACTAATATTGACAGCACTGGCGCTAACAAATCGTTTGATCGGCTACAAATACAAGTGAAAAAACTCAAATACGCCCTAGTTCACGAATGGTTGACGCCCTTAGCTACTGGCGGTTCAGAACTCGTAGTACAGGAAATCCTCAAACACGTAGACGAGGCAGATGTCTATGCCCTCATCGACTTTGAATCAAGCAATCCCGAAAGCTATCTTTTCGGGCGACAGATTGGCACAACTTTTTTGCAGCACTTTCCCAAGGCCCGCAGCGGCGTGCAAAAATATTTGCCATTTCTGCCCATCGCGATCGAACAACTAGATCTGCGAGAATACGACATCATCCTCTCCTCATCCCATGCCGTCGCCAAAGGCATCCTCAGCAGTCCCCAGCAAATGCACGTCTGCTACTGCCACACGCCCATGCGCTACGCTTGGGACTTAACTTTTGACTATTTGCGTAGCAGCAAAGCCGGACGGGGCATCCAGGGTCTGCTGACGCGATATTTGTTGCATCGACTGCGGCAGTGGGACGTAATTTCCGCCAATCGCGTTGATTATTTCATCGCTAACTCTCAACACACTGCGCGCCGAATTTGGCGGTGTTATCGGCGGCGGGCCCAGGTGATTTATCCGCCGGTAAATATCGAGCGATTTTCCTTGATGCGGCAAAAACAAGACTTTTACGTCACAGTTTGTCGGTTGGTAAGTTACAAAAACGTAAGTGCGATCGTCCAAGCATTCAATCAACTCGGGCATACTCTAATTGTCATCGGCACCGGGCCAGAATTAGAAATGATTCGGCAAATCGCCAAACCCAACGTGCAAGTGCTCGGCTGGCAGCCCGCCTCCATAGTTGAAAAGTACATGGCAGAGGCGAAAGCCTTTGTCTATGCAGCTTGCGAAGATTTTGGCATAGCTTTGGTAGAGGCTCAAGCTTGCGGAACACCGGTAATTTCCTATGCAGCAGGGGGCGCTTTGGAGACAGTGCTCGACATTCGCCAACACCCAGAGACTGGGACTGGTTTATTTTTTTCCTCCCAAACCGCAGCAGCATTAGTCGAAGCTGTCGAGGAATTTGAGCAGTTGCAAGGTAAATTTGAGCCAGAAATCAGCCGGTTGCGCGCTGAACAGTTTGCCCCCGATGTCTTTGGGCAGCGCTATCTAGCTTTTGTGGAACGCTGCTATCAGGAATTTCACTCCCGTGATTTTACCGAGTCTGGGGCTTGAGAGTGCCAGAACCCGATAGCGGGACAATCTTCCTTCTGCCTTTGTATAAGTGCCTTCAGAAGACCTGTGCATAAGTGTCTTGTGCCTTCTTCCTTCTGCCGCCAGAAGCCCTTTTCCTTCTTCCTTCTGCCTTTTGAAGCCTTCTGAAGGCAGAAAATTGAGTATTGGAAACATAATTGAGAGAACAAAGCGTCTTGAGGCTTTATGATCAGGACTGTGTGTGGTGTGAAGTGAAGGAGTAAGATGACTGCCGACAGCCAACTAATCTCCGGCAAGGTAATTCGAGCGATCGCAAGACGCGGTTTTGGGTCTGTCCTGCAAGGAGATAGACGCATAAGTCGTTCTCTACAGAGCCTCGACGGAGAACTTTTCAAGCGGTTATTTGACATCCTGTTTTCCTTATCGGTTCTGATCCTGTTTGCTCCGGTTTACCTGCTTTTGGCTTTCTTAATCGCCTTAAGCTCGCCCGGTCCTATTTTTTACGTACAGGAACGAGTAGGCAAAAACCGTAAAAGGTTTTATTGCCTGAAATTCAGAACGATGGTGGAAAATGCGGACGATATATTGCTAGAAATCATGGAAAATTCTCCGCATTTGCGTCAAGAGTTTGAGGACAATTTCAAGCTGAAACAAGACCCTCGAATTACCTGGATTGGAAGATTTTTACGAATGACCAGTTTAGACGAGTTTCCCCAGTTTTGGAATGTTTTAAAAGGAGATATGAGCGTCGTCGGACCCAGACCTTTAGTTGAAGAAGAACTGCCGAGATACGGCAGTCACATCAACAAAATTCTCACCATAAGACCTGGAATTACAGGCTTGTGGCAAGTGTCTGGTCGCAACGACATTCCCTATCCCCGCCGAGTCCAAATCGACCTCTATTACGCAAATGACAAAAACCTTTGGATGGATATGTGGATTGTTTTCAAAACAATTGGAGTTGTGATTTTTCCCAAAAATAACGGCGCATATTAATTTTTGTCCGCAGTCAGCAATCGGTAGTTAGTTTTATTTGTTACTGACCACTGATGCTGACTACTGACAATCAGCGACAAACTCTTTGTCAAAACTAAACATTTCCTGGATGCCGATCGAAGAATTGTGAGCTTAACTAAAGGGGCAAATACTTAAATAAACCTACCTCTTATTCATCTAGAAAGATCAGTTCTTCTAGATAGACTACTTTAGGTTTAGGTGTTAAACTTAACTCTATAACCTTTGGCTTAAGGGGGATAGCCTACTTATCTTGGGATAGCCCACTACCCAACAGCGTAGGAAGTAAACTTCAACTGGCTTTAGGTAACTAAAGTTAAGTTTGAGTAAGTTTTATAAAGCAGTTTGAGAATACGACCGGCAGGGAGCAACAGCCTCTGCCAAAAAATTTATTGTGAATTAACACAGCCTGTCAAAGGAAAATCAGATGACGCAACGTAAGCGAGCGCTAATAACAGGTATTACAGGTCAAGACGGCTCCTACTTGAGCGAATTACTGTTAGAGAAAGGATATGAAGTTCACGGCATTATCCGGCGCAGTTCGAGTTTCAATACCGATCGAATTGACCACATCTATGTCGATCCTCACAGCGAGGGTGCGCGCCTGTTTCTACACTACGGCGACTTGACGGACGGCACCACTCTCCGCCGGATATTGGAAGAAGTTCAGCCGGTAGAAATTTATAACTTAGGCGCTCAATCTCACGTTCGAGTCAGTTTTGACTCGCCGGAATATACGGTTGACACAGTAGGGATGGGAGTATTGCGGCTGCTAGAAGCAATTCGGGACTATCAGCACCGAACCGGCATAGAAGTGCGGTTCTATCAAGCAGGTTCTTCGGAAATGTTTGGTTTGGTACAGGAAGTTCCGCAAAAAGAAACAACTCCTTTTTATCCGAGAAGTCCTTACGCCTGCGCCAAAGTTTACGGTCACTGGCAAACAGTAAATTATCGCGAATCATACGGACTGTTTGCCTGCAACGGCATCTTGTTCAATCACGAATCTCCCCGCCGTGGCGAAACTTTTGTAACTCGCAAAATTACTCGCGCCGTGGCCAGAATAGTCGCCGGCAAGCAGAAAAAGATTTACTTGGGCAATCTCGATTCTAAGCGGGACTGGGGCTATGCTAAAGACTACGTGCGGGCGATGTGGCTGATGCTGCAACAAGACAAGCCTGACGATTATGTCATTGCTACCAACGAGACCCATTCCATTAAGGAATTTCTCGATTTGGCTTTTACTTACGTCAATTTAGATTGGCAAAAATATGTGGAGTTTGACGAACGCTACTTGCGGCCGGCAGAAGTCGAACTGTTGATTGGGGATTCGACTAAGGCGCGCCAGCAATTAAATTGGGAACCTTCTGTAACTTTTCAGGAGTTAGTACATTTAATGGTAGATGCTGACATGAAAGCTTTAGAGGAGCAAGGTCGAGGTTCGGGGAACGGATTTGATTAAGTCGCTAAACCAAGCCGTCAGGGCGAACAATTTGTAGGGGTAGGGCCCCGTGTCTACCCCTTTGGCGAAAGGCGCGCACCGGAGGATTGCCCCTGCACACACTTCACAACTGATCAGAGGATGGTTACAGCTATTAGTGCGATCGGCATTCAAAGAACCCGCTTAATTGCTCGCCAAATTTTAGGCTGTGCGGGCTAAAAAAAACATTAAAATGATAGTTGAGGAGTCGCGACCCGTATATCTAACTTTCGGGTGTGCACGGCGCAAATTGTCCCTATCGGGTGCAGCTAAAACAAATTTGTGGGCAACCTCATCCTGTAGCTGAAAGCTTTTTTTGCTAAAGCAACAATTTTAGAATTGAAATTGTCGATCGACCCTTATTCAAAATCCCGAGGCTAAAATTATGACCAGCTTGGATTTAAGCAGCAAACGCATTCTAGTCACGGGCGGCGCCGGTTTCTTGGGCCGTCAGGTAATCGACCAGTTAGTGAAAGCAGGAGCCGATGCTGATAAAATTTCGGTAACTCGATCGCGCGACTGCGACCTCCGGGTCATGGAAAACTGCAAGCGCGCCGCTGACCAACAAGATATCATCATTCACCTCGCCGCCCACGTCGGTGGCATCGGCTTAAACTTAGTCAAACCCGCTGAATTATTTTACGACAATTTGATGATGGGCGCGCAACTAATCCACGCCGCCTACGAAGCCGGAGTCGAAAAATTTGTCTGCGTCGGCACCATTTGCGCTTATCCCAATTTAACCCCAGTTCCTTTCAAAGAAGACAACCTCTGGAACGGCTATCCAGAGGTAACTAACGCACCTTACGGAGTAGCGAAAAAAGCTTTATTGGTGCAACTGCAATCCTACCGCCAGCAGTACGGATTCAACGGTATCTACTTGCTACCAGTAAATCTGTATGGCCCGGAAGATAACTTTGACCCAAAAAGTTCCCACGTCATCCCCGCATTAATTCGCAAAGTCCACGAAGCGCAAGAAAGAGGAGACAAAACACTCCCAGTTTGGGGCGACGGTAGCCCCAGCCGCGAGTTTTTGTATTCCACAGATGCCGCGCGGGGAATTGTGATGGCAACGCAAGATTACAGTGAATCTGACCCGGTTAATTTGGGAACGAATAGCGAAGTTAAAATTCGCGATTTAGTGGAAACAATTTGCGAATTGATGGGATTTGAGGGAGAAATTGTTTGGGAAACAGACAAACCGAACGGTCAGCCGCGCCGCTGTTTGGATACCCAAAGGGCTAAGGAAAAGTTTGGTTTTGTTGCGGAGGTGAAGTTTAAGGAAGGGTTGAAAAATACGATTGATTGGTATCGACAACACGCCGCGTAAGTGTAAAAAACCCGGTTTTTTCAAGAAACCGGGTTTTTTTAGGAAAGCTGCTGAAGGGAAGTAAATCAGCAGAAAGAACTTTTTAGTAAAGCTGGCTCTTCCTTACTTCGTGTGTCAAAAGATTAGTTTAAGTAGTTAAAACCCAAGCTATATATGAATCGAAGGAAAAAATGGCTCCAAATTAACTAAAGTAAGACCGGAAATCCTTGCTGTGTAAAAATTTAGGTCATTATTTTCAGATAAATTAGCACACTAAGGAATGAGAATTAAATAACTTACAATGCGTGATGGTTCTTGTGGGATGGGCGTCCCGCCCGTCCAGAAAGGGCGGGCGGGACGCCCAACCCCTACTCCCCACTTTCAAGAGTGTAAATTACTTAATTCGCGATCCTAAGTACGGAAGACCCCAACTTTTAGTTTTTCTGGTGCAAGCACATAAACCAGTAAGCATTGAATCGCGGGCAATAGTCATGCCATACCCGATCACTTTTGAGAGTAGAAGAAGCGCCATTCAAATATTTTTGAAAATACCTGCTCTCAATATTGAAAAGTTGTTGTTCCCTCTGATTAAATACATCTTAAGGACTCGATTCAAGAAACAGGGCGTTGCTTAATGAGAGTATGAAAAAAATAAGTTAAAAATTAGCCAGCTTTGTGGATACTGGTTTCTAAGACTGGCATATTTAGCGTTTCATACCGTAAATCCCCAACGCCGAATAAGACTGTAGGGTCGAGTTTTACAACCCATCTGTGGGTAAGACCAACAATATAGTAAACCCGTCCCATGATAGCGGTAAATCGCAATTGCTTTCGATCAATAAAAAAGCCGATCGCAATTTCTGTCAATCTGCATTGTGGGCGATCGACTACCTCTAAAGGAATATTAGAAAAAATTTTTTTGACAATTTATTAAAATTTATTATACTACTTGTCAGGTGCGGAGCGTAAATATTCTCTCACTCCCTATACAAAATAAAGCTTGACCGAAAACAATTTGGTCGCCAGCCCCGCGATTCATTCCTTTGCAGGCTGACTGACTGGGTAAACTTTTCAATTCTAAAATCTAAAATCTAAAATCAAATGACCCCCGACAAATCCGGATTCAGCATTAGCGCGACCGCCATTCGTCGCCACATCGGCACCCTCATGCTGACACTTGCTATTATAATCGTGGGCTTTTTTTACATCACCCAACTGCCCGTTGACTTGCTGCCCTCCATTACCTATCCCCGCATTGGCGTGCGCTTAAACGCCCCCGGAGTCTCCCCAGAAGTAGCAATAGACGAAGTTACCCGCCCCCTCGAACAAGGACTTTCCGCCACTGAAGGCGTCATGCAAGTTTTCTCGCGGACTCGCGAAGGACAAGTCAGCGTCGATTTATTCTTCAAACCCGGGGGCAACATCGACCAGGCTCTCAACGACGCCACCGCCGCTGTCAACCGCATCCGCAACCGACTTCCCGATACAGTTGAATCGCCCACTCTCTTCAAAGTTGACCCTTCCCAGCAGCCGATTTACGAATTTGCCCTCACTTCCGACTCCTTGCAAGGAGTTGATTTGCGCGTATTTGCCGACGAAGAATTATCCAGAGAACTAAATGTAATTCCTGGAATAGCAGCAATTGACGTTGCCGGCGGCGTGCAAGAAGAAATTCAAGTAAATATTGACTTAAATCGCTTGCAATCTTTAGGTGTCAGTATTTCCGACGTTTTATCAGCGCTCGAATCCCGCAACCTCGACACTTCCGGCGGGCGACTGCGGCAAGAAGCAGCGGAACCTTTAACCCGCACCGTCGGGCGGTTTCGGAATGCAAAAGAAATTCAGGAAATTTCCTTTCAAGCATCAGGTTCTAATCCGCCCAAACGAGTGTTTTTGCGCGATTTTGCTCAGGTAATTGACGGTACAGAAGAAGAACGAGTTAAAGTATTTCTCAATCAGAAATCAGCCGTAAAAATTAGCATTCAAAAGCAGCCGGACGCGAATACAATCTCAGTTGTAGACGGCATCAAAAAGCGGCTAGAAGAATTAAAAGCATCCGGGGCCATTCCCGAAGGTACGACTATCGTTAATACCTTCGACGAGTCTAAGTTCATCCGCGATTCTATTAGCAATGTCCTATTTTCTGGTTTAACCGGGGCTGTTTTAGCCGGGGCATCTGTATTGCTTTTCCTCGCTTCCCTTCGCCAAACTTTGATTATTGTCCTGGCAATTCCCCTCGCAACTTTAATGGCGATTATCCTGATGGGAGTTTTTGGCCTATCTCTGAACGTTTTCAGTTTGGGCGGTTTGGCGCTGGGTGTGGGAATTGTGGTCGATAACTCGATCGTAATGTTGGAGAATATTGTCGAAGGAACCAGCAATAAAAACAGTGCCAATGGCAAGCAGCGCTTAAGTAACAAGCAGTTGATGCAGCAAGCAGAAAAAAGCAGCCAAGAATTAGAATCAGCTTTATTTGCTTCCACCATCACTAACTTAGTTGCTGTACTGCCATTTTTGCTAATAGGCGGCTTAGTTTCCTTACTTTTCAACGAATTAATTCTTACCATCAGCTTTTCCGTCGCCGCCTCTCTGATTGTCGGATTGACAGTTGTACCGATGATGGCTTCTCGACTGCTAGCGCTGCGGGTATCCAGCGGTTTGAGCAACTTTTGGCCGCTGCGGGCATTCGATCGAGCTTTTACCAATGCTACCGCCGGTTACGGTAAATTTTTATCGGGCATAGTGCGGTGGCGGTTGATTATCATTGCAGTAGCGATTATTGGATTGGGCGGTGGCAGTTGGCTGATGGCTGGTCAAATCCCCCAAGAAATATTGCCCAGAATTAATACCGGTCAAGCGAGATTGTTTGCTTTGTTTCCTGCCGGCACAAATTTGGCAACCAACCAAAGAATCATGGCAGAAGCGGATAAAATTATCCTCAGCCAACCAGAAACTCAATACACTTTGACGACGGTGGGCGGGCTGTTGTTCGGCAACAATACGGTTGAGAATGTGCTGCGCGGCGGCTGCAACATTACGCTGAAACCTGGCACCAATACATTGGATTTTGTGCAGCGAGTTACGAAAGAATTGAATAAAAAAATTGATTTGCCCAAAAATACTCGTTTGCGTCTGAATCCAGAAAATGTGCGGGGTTTGGTTTTAACTAATTCGCCAGTACGGGGCGCGGAAGTTGATGTCCTACTTCAGGGCGAAAACGAACAAATATTGCAGCAAACTGGCCGCGAGATATTGGCAACTTTGGATCAGAAGGTAACTTTAGCTACTTTTCGCCCGGATGGAGACCCGCAGCAGACGGAAGTGCAGATTCGCCCCAACTGGGAACAAGCGGAAATCTACGGGTTGAATGCGAGGCAAATTGGAGAGGCGATTCAGACAGCAATTCAAGGTTCTGTTCCTACCCAATTGCAGCGGGGAAACCGTTTGGTTGATGTGCGGGTACAGTTCGATCGGGCTGCTGTTCAATCGATTTCTGCACTAAAATTTATCCCTTTAACTGCTAGGGATAACAGCATTATCCGCTTGAGCGATGTGGCGAATATTGAACTGGGAAAGGCGCCTGGGGAAATTCAAAGGCTTAACCAGCGCCAAGTTTTCCTGATTGCTGGGAATGTTAATAAGGGCGCGAGTTTGGGCGAGGCTTTGAAACAAGTGGATGAAGTTTTGTCGGAAATCAAATTGCCACCAGGAGTGCGAGTTATACCGAGTTCGGCGGCGGAAACTAACCGGGAATTGCAAAGTTCGCTGATTGTTTTGGGATCTTTGGCGGCGTTTTTGGTATTTGTGGTGATGGCGGTGCAGTACAATTCGCTTGTCGATCCGCTGGTGATTATGTTAACGGTGCCGCTGGCTTTGGCTGGGGGGATTTTCGGGTTGTATGCGACTAAAACTGCGATCGGCGCAACGGTGATTGTGGGGGCGATTTTGCTGGTGGGAATTGTGGTAAATAATGCGATTATTATGGTGGAGTTGGCGAACCAAATTCTGGAAGATGAAAAGGTTGATCGCGCCACAGCAATTCTTAAAGCTGCACCTCAGCGCTTGCGTCCGATTTTGATGACAACTATTACCACAGTTTTGGGTTTATTTCCCCTAGCTTTGGGCATTGGAGACGGTTCGGAATTCTTGCAACCGCTGGGTGTGGTGGTGTTTTCCGGTTTGTCGCTGGCGACGCTGCTGACCCTGTTTATTATTCCGTGTTTTTACATTTTGCTGCACGATTTCTTCGGGATATTTGCAGGGAATAAGAAACCGCAGGTGGTCGCTATTCCTGTGCAGAAGGCGGGGAGAAAGAATGCGAATTTGTAAAATGTAGCGTCAGCAAATACGCACTTTCCCGCAATCCGGCAGGGGTTTAAACCCCTGCCTCATAGCGAAAGTCGGTTAAAAACCGACTGCTGATTGTGAGGGAAAGCCTTATCAATTTCAGTCCTCTTTTAGAGGACTTTTGCTATGAGACAGGGAATGAATTCCCTGTCGGGCTGTCGGATTTACCAACAATACTGGTACTGCATTTGATGTTAAGCTGACGCGCCCTAATAAAATCACCCAGTAAGGTGAATTTGACATCATAAATCATTTATGCTACAATATATACTACATAACAATAAGCAAAACAAACTTAAACAAAAATGCCCTACGAAAAATTAGACATATCAGCCCCAAAACCAGTATTATCTTGGGCAAATCACGCCCTAGGCGAAAAAGAAACCAAGATGACCGCAAACGTAGCATCTTTGCCCTTTGTATTCAAACACGTCGCACTAATGCCCGACGTACATTTAGGAAAAGGTGCTTTAGTCGGTTCAGTAATTGCCACAAAAGAAGCGATTATTCCGGCTGCTGTGGGCGTTGATATTGGTTGCGGGATTGCTGCCATTAAAATGCCATTCAAGGCTCACAAATTAGAAGGCAAACTCAAACAAATTCGCCTCGATATCGAAGCCGCAATTCCTGTCGGATTTTCCGAAAACAAAGAAGTAGAAACAACAGTCACCAACTGGCAAGGATGGGGCGAGTTTAAGGAACTTCATCAAGGTGTGCAGCACCAAAACAATAAAGCCTTAAAACAAATGGGTTCCCTCGGCGGCGGCAATCATTTTATTGAGGTTTGCGTTGATACTGAAAACTTTGTTTGGCTGATGCTGCATTCCGGTTCTCGCGGCATTGGAAATTTGCTCGCACAGCAGCACATCGAGACTGCTAAAGATTTAGCTAAACTGGCAGAAATTAATCTTGCTGACAAAGATTTGGCTTATTTTGTAGCGGGTACGCGGGAGTTTGCCGCTTACTGGCACGATTTGCAGTGGGCGCAAGATTATGCTCGTTTTAATCGCGATGTAATGATGAATCGGTTTAAGCGAATTGTGGAAAAGCACGTCGCGGGCGGCAAATCTGTTAAGCCGTTATTAGAGGTGAATTGCCACCACAATTACGCGGAAAAAGAGGTGCATTTTGGGGAAGATGTGTATGTGACTCGCAAGGGTGCCGTGCGCGCGGATGTTGAGGATTACGGGATTATTCCGGGCTCGATGGGGGCGAAATCTTTCATTGTTAAAGGGAAGGGTAATGCTGAAAGTTACTGTAGTTGCAGTCACGGTGCGGGGCGCTTGATGTCTCGCAATCAAGCGAAAAATGTATTTACTCTCGATGATTTTGTGCGCCAGACTGAGGGGGTTGAGTGCCGGAAAGATGAGCAATTTTTAGATGAAATTCCGGGGGCTTATAAGCCGATTGATGAGGTGATGAGTCAGCAGTCAGATTTGGTGGAAGTTGTGGCGACTTTGAAGCAGGTGGTTTGTGTCAAGGGTTGACAGAAACTGGTTTATTCTTTTATATGTTGCACCATTCTCAATTAGCCTTTTATGAACAGGCAAGATGCCTGTTCCACAAAGAGTAGATTTTCTTGTGGGGAGTAGGGGTTGGGCTTCTAGCCCGCCCAAAAAAGGATTATTGAGAATGGTGCAATATCTCAGTTTATTTGTACTTCACTTAGGAATGAGAATTAAATAACTTCCACTCTTGAAAGTGGGATGGGCGTCCCGCCCGTCCTTTTTGAACGGGCGGGACGCCCATCCCACAATAACAAATA
>NZ_JAUBSH010000099.1:0-25136 GCF_036704705.1 Microcoleus sp. K1-B1
AACAAATAACAAATAACAAATAACAAATAACAAATAACAAATAACAAATAACAAATAACAAATAACAAATAACAACTGACAACTGACTAAAAAGTTGAAAAAGTCACCGAACACATCGAGGCGAATGCAGATTACAGACGACCTCAACAGATTATTAGACATCGTGCCAGATGAGATCCGGCAGCCCTTAGAGCAGCACCCGCAGCGCAACAATCTCATTGAGATTGTCATGGATTTGGGCCGCCGACCAGAAGCTCGTTTTCCATCCTTGGCCGAACATCTTTCCCAAACTCCGATTTCCAAGGCAGACCTCAACTATTGCATCGAGCGAGTCGGCCACTTCGGCGGCGACAACCGAGCCGGTATCGAGCAAACCCTGCACCGAATTAGCGCCCTTCGCAACCGCAGCGGCGAGATTATCGGCTTGACTTTGAGGGTGGGCCGCGCTGTGTTCGGGACGATCGGCATTATCCGCGATTTGGTGGAAACCGGTCAGTCAATTTTGATGCTCGGCCGCCCCGGAGTCGGCAAAACCACGGCCCTGCGGGAAATTGCCCGCGTGCTCGCCGATGACTTGGAAAAACGGGTGGTAATCATCGACACCTCCAACGAAATTGCCGGAGATGGAGATATTCCCCACCCAGCGATCGGTAGAGCTCGCAGAATGCAAGTTTCCCGTCCCGAACTCCAGCACCAAGTCATGATCGAAGCAGTGGAAAACCATATGCCGCAAGTGATCGTGATTGACGAAATCGGCACGGAACTCGAAGCTTTGGCAGCTCGGACGATCGCCGAAAGGGGCGTGCAGTTGGTCGGTACCGCCCACGGGAACCGGATCGAAAACTTGATGAAAAACCCGACTCTGGCAGATTTAATTGGGGGCATCCAAGCGGTGACGCTGGGAGATGACGAAGCAAGACGGCGCGGTTCTCAAAAGACGGTTTTGGAGCGCAAAGCACCGCCAACTTTTGAAATTGCCATCGAAATGCTGGAACGCCAGCGCTGGGTAATCCACGAGCGAGTTGCAGATTCGATCGACACTCTGCTGCGGGGACGCGAACCGAGCCAGCAAATCAGAAGCGTCAGCGAGAGTGGAGAAATAATTATCGAGCGCGAGTCAGCAGCTCCCCCCGCCCGCTTTCCGGGGATGGCAGCTTCCAGCGGCCCGGCTGCTGTATCGGCAATCCGGCCCGTCACACCGATCTCTGGGTGGCGGAGTGCTGGCAAAATGGTGCCGATGCCCGCTCAAGGCGAGAACTTCGCTGCTAAAAGCGCGCCGGTTTCTGAGACTCGGTATTTCGAGCAACTGCTCGAAGAATCCCTGTCCGTCGAACCGGTACCCAAGGCCGGACGCTATTCCCATAATGTCGGCCCTAACGGCGAAGATTTGCCCCTCCACGTTTATCCTTACGGCATACCTCGCCACCAGCTCGAACAGGTGATTTCGACGCTGAACCTGCCGGTGCTGCTGACGAAGGATATTGAGAGTGCTGACGTGGTTGTGGCTTTGCGATCGAACGTTCGGAACCAGTCGAAATTGAGGCACTTGGCCAAAACTCGCCAAGTTCCCGTGCACACAATTAAGGCCGCCACTATTCCCCACGTAGCCAGAGCTTTGCGGCGCCTGTTGGACATGGATGACCCAGGTACCCCGGAAGTGGCAGACCTCGCCTTATTCGCCCGCAGCGGTTCTTCTGACGAGCTCGAAGCTCTGGAAGAAACGCGCTTAGCAGTCGAGCAAATTGTCATTCCGAAGGGACAGCCTGTGGAACTCCTGCCCCGTTCTCCCAACGTCCGCAAAATGCAGCACGAACTTGTGGAACACTATCACCTGAAATCCCACAGTTTTGGGGAAGAACCTAATCGCCGCCTGCGGATATATCCAGCTTAAAGTGGGAGATTAGTGCCTTTGAAGGCAGAAGGTGGAAGGCAGAAGGGATAATTTTTTCCTGGCTTCTGTCTTTTACCTTTTGCCTTTTTCCTTTAAGTAGCTGACAAGTTTCTGATATGATGTGCTGTGACACTGTTCTTGTTCAGGCGATCGGCTAAATTCCCAATTTCTAATTGCAAATTCCCCAATTCCCAATTCCCAATACTTCTACTACACGAGCTTACAAGTTCCCCAATTCCCAATAGTTCAGCTACGCACTTCCCTTCGGCTCCCTGCGGCTTTGCGAACCGACGAGCCGCAG
Source organism: Microcoleus sp. K1-B1 (assembly GCF_036704705.1). Lineage (NCBI taxonomy): Bacteria > Bacillati > Cyanobacteriota > Cyanophyceae > Oscillatoriales > Microcoleaceae > Microcoleus > Microcoleus sp. K1-B1. The sequence continues at coordinate 2,193 of NZ_JAUBSH010000099.1, forward strand.
GCTAGCAGCTATGCTCAGCACAAACTCAGCACCAGCTCAGTAAAAGTTGCCACTTCCCAAATTATTAAATTAATCTACCTAAGTTGACATGAATGATTCCATAATTCAGCTATTTATCAACTTAATTACTACGGAGATGGGTGTGCGAATTCGGTCCCAAGATCGACCGGGTTTGTCTCATAAAATCATGATTCGGATGAGAGAAAAAAAAATTACAGAACCAGAAAAATATTATAAACTTTTAACCGCCAAAACTTTTGAAAGTAAAAATGAATGGGCGAAGTTAGTATTGCTATTAACAACAACTGAAAGTTATTTTATGCGAGATAAAGGACAGTTTGCTCTGTTAAAAAGAGTAATTTTTCCTGAATTGATAGAGCAGAAAAGAAACTTGCACAAGACCTTGGGAATGCAGCCGACATTGCGAATCTGGAGTGCGGGCTGCTCCACCGGTGAAGAACCTTATTCTTTAGCTATTGTTTTAAAAGAATTGATTCCCGATTGGGAGCAATGGAAAATATTAATTTTAGGTACAGACATCAATGAAAAAGTAATCAAAAAAGCGCCCCAGGGAGTTTACAGTCAGTGGTCATTTCGCTTGGTTGAACCGCAGATACAAAAGCAGTATTTTCATCAGAGGCAAAATGATTGGGAAATTAATCTAGAATTGCGCGAAAGTGTCAACTTTAGTTGTGTAAATTTAATTACAGATGACTTTCCTAATATTTACCAAAATCTTTATAACATAGACTTAATTTTGTGTAGAAACGTTTTTGTGTATTTTGAACATAAGTATATTTCACTGGTACTGAAAAAATTTTCCAATACCCTGAGACCAGGAGGATATTTAATGACCGGTCACGCTGAAGTTTACGGTCAAATTATGAACGAGTTTGAACCCAAGATTTTCCCGGAGTCGGTGGTGTATCAGCGTCGGGATGCTGTAGCGGAGGAAGGCTGTCAAATAGAGTCTAGGGTTGCGACGCTAGAAGAAGCCAACTCGGCATTTCGGGAATTCCCGAAAGCAGATAGTATGGGCGATGATAGTGGTGAGTTGCTAACAGGGGAAACTATGCCACCTCGTTTTACTACTAACAGCAATTTTCCAGAGATAGAGATGCCTCCGGTATTAAAAATAAGTAATCCGCTGGGGAATATGCTGCCCTCTAGCTATCTGGAGGACGGCTTGCCGAGCACTGCCGTGTCAGTTACAGAAAAAATACTAGCAGAAAATACTCAAAATAAAACGCCTCAAATGCTAATTTTAGAGGCTAAAAAATATTTTAAAAATAAAGATTATGCTGAGGCTATCAATAAGGCACAAGAGGCAATAGACTTGCAGGGGCATAATTTTGATGCTTATTTTTTAATCGCTCAAGTTCAGGCAAATGCCGGCAATTATTCTCAGGCAATAGAATACTGTAATCGAGCTAGAAAAGTAGAGCCTGGATCAGTATATACTGATTATTTACAAGCTCAAATTGCTGAAGAACAGGGGCAATTGGAAATAGCAAAAAAACTATTAAAGAGGACTATTTATATGTGCCCATCTTTTGTCTCAGCTTATATAGAACTAGGGAATATATACAATAAAGAAGGTCAAGTAAAAAGAGCACTTAAAATGTACAATTCATCTTGTGAAATCCTGAAAGCACTACCGCCCCACACTCCCATAGATTCACAGGGGAAAATGACAGCTAGTCAAGTGCTGATGAATGTTAAAAAAAAATTGTTAAAATTATACAGTAAAGCAACTGTACACTAAAATATGGAAACTAAACCGTATCTTATCTTTGAACAGAACGGTTTTCTCTGCGGTATAGAAGCCTGCTACGTTCGGGAAATTTTCTTTCTGCCGGAGTTGACAGCAATTGCAGAAGCACCTCAAGATATTGTTGGGGCGATCGACCTTCGGGGCGAAATTCTGCCCGTAATGGATCTGAATCTTCGTTTTGGATACGTTTGGCAAGAGTATTCTGTGACAGATAGTACGATCGTCATAGAGTGGCAAGAATCGAAAGTCGGTATAATTGTCAATCAAGTTCGCGAAGTTAAGGAACTCTCAGAAGAGGCCATCACTCTGCAGCTATCTTACGGACGAGAGAATTCAGAAGCCTCTCATTATTTTGTAGCTGGACTTGCCCGCAGCGAAGCCGATATTATCATGCTGCTGAATCTCGATCACTTAATTCGATATTCTCCCGAAAAGTCAGAGGAAAGCTGGCCTGTTTCTGCAAACAATGCAGGTAGTGAAGCAGCAGCAGGTGAGGCAGAGACGGAAAATTTACCCGGGCAAATAAGTTCAAAATTGTTAGGTAAAAATCCTAAAAATTTGAGCAATCGTCACGTTTTTTGCCCGCAGGCTACACCGGAAGAAAAAGCAATTTTTCAATCGCGCGCTAATCATTTGAGGCGGCGCGGCGAGGGGGAAAATGATGCTGCAATTAATATGTCCCTGGCGGTGCTTGTTTTGAATGGCGAATACTTTGGTATTCATTTAGATCTAGTCCGCGAATTTACGGATATTAGCCAAGTAACTCCAGTTCCTTGCACTCCCGATCGCATAGTGGGAAATATAAATTTACGGGGAGAAATTGTGACGCTAATTGATATTCGCAGTGTTTTAAATATGTCTTTAAATATGTCGGAGACTGCAAATTATCTCTCTAAGGCGATCGTTGTTGAAGTGGCGGATTTGGTCGCTGGTATAGTTGTTGACGAAATATTAGATATTATATACTTAAATGTGTCGGAAATTGCGGCTGTTCCGGCAGCACTGCACTCTGCCAACCGCGAATATCTACGGGGGACAGCTATTTACGGGGAAAAAATGATGGCTATTCTGAACTTGCAAAAACTGCTGACAAAAGGAGGAGTAGTTGTTGATGAAGAGGTTTGAATCAAGAACAGGACTTACGCAAAGCCTATGTGCCATGAGTCCAGTGAAGCATCTGGCTTGATACTTCATTTCCTTCCCAATCCCGATCCAACGCAGAGATCAGAACTGGTAACGAGCAAGACGTAGCATGAGAGAATTATCTTGAAATGCGTCCAGGACTAAAGAAGTTATACCACAATACGGTTAAGTTAAGCTCGATCTCCCTGACGCCCCCCTTCTCAATGGGGGGAGAAGCAAGAACTTACTCAAAGTTCTCGCAACGATGCGGGGGATGCGAGGGGGACTCTGAGGAATAAATAGTTTTAACCAAACCGTATTAACTTATACCAAATCAGCTTTTCAAGCGAGATTTGACTAAGCAACCTAATTCGTGTATACACGTGCTTAAATTAAGGAGAAAAATATGTTTTCTAAGTTAATAAAATTAAATATTAGAAATAGAATGCTGCTGGCTTATGTAGCGCCCGCAACTATATACTTGGGTTTTCCCGTGCTAGTTTATACAACTACTAATCAGGTGTTGAATAATTTTGCCGAAGTAGAAAGGATCGAAAATGTAATCAGACACACAAATGATATGTCGGCAGGTGCTGAACAAATGGTACGGGGGATGCGCGGGTATTTAATTAATAAAAATCCGCAGTTTTTAAATGATTTTAAGACAGGTGGAGAATTAGTTCGTGAGTCGGGGAATACTGCGGAGTTGAAGATGGCAAATCCGGAACAGAGAATGCGCTTAGAGAAAATGCTAGAACTCTGCAACGAATATTATGACGGTTCTAGCGAAATAGTTGCTTTATTACAAAAAAATAATAGAACCGCAGCCTTAGCTCTCTTTAACAGCGGAAAACAGACCCAATTTGTGGATGAATTTGTGGAAATAAATAAGCAATTTCGCGAAATAGAAGTAAAAGCGATTAAGCAAGCTACAGAAAAAACGAAGCAATCTTTAGTTTTCTTGATCTCGGCATTGGTATTTGGTTCCGTGTTTTTATTGGTGTTAGGTGCGGTTATAGCTTGGCTGATTTCTTCAGGAATTGCCCAAACTATCGATCGCGCAATTAGCTCGATCGCCGCTTCTTCCACTGAGATTGCAGCCACCGTGGAAGAACAGGAACGCATGGCAAGTCAGCAAGCAGCTTCCGTAAATCAAACTACTACTACAATGGACGAATTGGGAGCCTCTTCCAGGGCCACATCACAGCAGATAGAGACAGCGGTGGTTCAAGCAATGCAAGCTTTGAATTTAGCTGGAGGTGGCACAAAAGCTGTAGAACAAACTTTAGAAGCAATGGCAACTCTGAAAACTAAAGTTCAGGATATCCAAGGACAAATTATAGAGTTGAGCGAACAAACAGATCACATTGGTAATATCTCAACTGTAGTTAGCGATTTGGCTAATCAAACTAATATGTTAGCACTCAACGCTGCTGTTGAAGCAGTGCGGGCGGGAGAACACGGCAAGGGGTTTGGCGTGGTGGCGTCAGAAATTCGCAAACTTGCCGATCGCAGTAAAAAGTCAGGATCACAAATTAATCTATTAGTTGCTGATATTCAAAAGGCGATTAACTCAACAGTAATGGTGACAGACGAAGGAACTAAAACAGTGGAATCGGGCGTGAATATTGCCTCAGAAACCGCCGCGGCATTTGCAGGAGTTGCCAATGCCATTAACAATGTGGTTTTGAGTTCTCAGCAAATTTCCCTGAATGCCAAACAGCAATCGATCGCGATCGAACAGGTAGTGCAAGCTATGAACTCTCTCAATCAAGCCGCAGCCCAAACCGCTTGCGGTATCAGTCAAACTAAAGTCGGTACTCAAAAATTGAATGAAGCAGCCTTAGATTTGAAAGCAGTTTTGTAGGAAATCGATTAATTATGAGTAGTTCCCCAAAAATGCCCAATATATCGGGAGCATCTCAATGAAAGCAGCCAAGCTACAAATTGGAGTTTTGAGGCAGGAGGCAGGAGGCAGAAGGAAAGAGGAAGAAGGAAGAAGGAAGAAGCCAGAAGAAGTGTTTTTACAAATATGAGATGCTCCCAATATATCCTTAAGAATTAAAGCAATTACTTTGGCGATCGAGTTCCCTCCAATTCCAGCGATATTAACGGGAGTAATAACTTGTTTCTGGGCAAATCAGAACCTAATCTCAAATCTGCAGTGTAGTTAGTTGTGAGTTGTGAGTTATTATTTGGGAGTTGTTATTTTTTCTTTACTACCAAATCCCAATTCCCTATACTTCGGCTACGCGGGAGCATCTCAATGAAAGCAGCCAAGCTAGAAATTGGAGCCAGCAGCCAGCAGCCAGCAGCCAGCAGCCAGAAGGAAGAAGCCAGAAGAAGTGTTTTTACAAATATGAGATGCTCCAGGCTACGCGAGCATACAATTTTCCAATTCCCTATACTTAGACTATGCGAGCGTACAAGTTACCAGTAACCGATTCCCAGTAACCAATGATTAACAAATTTTTCCAAAAAATGCAGCACCGACTGTTGCTACTTCTAATTTTAAGTACCTTGATTCCAGTATCTATTGTTGGTTGGTATGGAATTTATTCTTCAACAGAAGCACTGCAAAAGTTAGCATTAATAACCCTTAGTGACAGTGTTGATTCTACCGCTAATCAAATGATTAACAAGTTTGACAATCTGAGAGCAGATATTTTGTTTCTCCGCAAAACTCCCCCTGTTCAGGGAATGATTAGAGCAAGGGCAGGAAATGGAGTAGACAAACAAACTAATTCAACTTATAAAGATTGGGTTTATCGAATGCAACTCACATTTTTATCCATGATGGAAGCTAAGCCATATTATATGCAATTGCGTTACATAGATAATAGCGGAAAGGAGATAGTGCGCGTAGATTCTGACGGCACAAACATCCAAGTGATTCCAGACTCTCAACTACAAAATAAAGCAGACACAGATTACTTTTCGGAAACAATGAAGCTAAAACCAGGAGAAGTCTATGTGTCTTCATTAAATCTGAATCAGGAAAGGGGGAAAATAGAAATTCCTTACAAGCCAACAATTCGCTACGCAACTCCAATTTTTGATCCCAAAGGAGAAAGACAAGGCTTTCTCATTGCTAATGCTCTGGGTAGCACTCTCCTCGATATGGTTAAAAATTTCAATCCTGAACTATCAGACCAATCTTTTATCTTAAATCAAGATGGGTATTATCTGGCTCATCCCAATCCTAAAAAAGCATGGGGATTTGAACTTAAAACTCAGGAAAATGTCAAAAATGATTATTCAGGAGACCTTGTTGCTAAAATACTCTCAGGTGGTCAGGGAAATATTGATAATAGGGATCTAGTGATTAGCTATAATACAGTTTTTCCCAGCAAACAAAATACCAATAAATTTTTAGTGATAGTGGATAGTTCACCCAAAAAATTGCTATTTTATTCGATCGATTCGCTTCAAAAAATAGCCGCGCTGATTGCTATTGTTTCGCTGGCTGTGGTGCTGGGATTTGGCTGGTTTTTCCTGCAACAGATTGTGGCTCTCATTCGGGGGCTGATTTACCAAATTTCGTCATTCTCAATGCAAATAGAATCTAATATGAATAGGCAAGAACAAATAGCAGATAGGCAATTTGTTTCGGTCAATCAAACAACTATAACTCTAGAAAATTTGGGCCGATCTTCTCAGCAAACAGCGGAGCAAGCTGAGTCTGTTGCCATTGCCGCTCGCCAAGCTTTAAATCTAGCCGAAGAAGGTACTAAAAAGGTAGATCAAACTCTCAATCAAATGCTGAATCTTAGAGAAGCTGTGGTGGCAATTTCTAAGCAAAATCATCGACTAGACGACAGCACGAGTCAGATTGGCAATATATCGACTCTCGCAAGTTTGGTTAGCGATTTAGCCAGCCAAACTAATATGCTGGCTCTCAACGCCGCTGTTGAAGCAGTCAGAGCCGGTGAGTACGGTAAAGGTTTTGCGGTGGTAGCAAGCGAAATTCGTAAGTTAGCAGATGAAAGCCAACAAGCAGCACAAAAGATTAATGGTATTGTTCCAGAAATTAAGGGCGCGATCGACTCAACGGTGAAAGCAACTGAAGATAGTCGCAAAACGGTTGCAGAAGGGGTGAAAACAGCACAAGATACGGCTGAAGCTTTTACGGGTGTGAGGGAAGCTTGCAATCTGGTTTTTGCTAGCAACCAGCAAATTTCATTTAATGTTAAACAACAGGCGATCGCGATTCAGCAAGTAGGTGATGCCATGAGTTCTATGAAGGAATCAGCCTCTCAAACAGTCAGCGGCATTACTCAAGTTAAAATCGGTACTCAACAACTCATAGAAGCTGCATTTAATCTTAAAGAAGTAGTGTAGTCATTAGTCATTAGTCATTAGTCATTAGTCATTAGCAATCGACTGAGTATTCAACATAATTATCATTACCAATTACCCACGATCCCTGCTCAATTACCTATTACTCAACAACATATATGATGATTGAAGATCAAGAACTTCGAGATGTATTTAAAGTCGCTAGTCAAGAACACTTACAGAAACTAGACGACGGATTGCTGTACTTAGAACAACATCCGAGCGACTTAGCTAAGTTAGAACAATTGTTGCGGGAAACCCATTCTCTTAAAGGTGATGCTGGGATGCTAGGCGTAAAAAATGTAGCATCTTTAGCTCATCAAATGGAGCATATTTTGGGAGCTGTCAAGCGGGGAGAAACTCAACTGAATTCCGAAATTAGCGATCGACTTTCGCAAGGTTTAGACGCCATGCGAAAACTCGTTAACGAAGCCGTTACCGGCGAAGATTCCGGCGTTAATACTTTTTACATCCTCGCTAGCATGATGGGTGCTTCTAGTGAGCCACAGCCACAGGCAGCAGCCTCAATAGTAGATTCCTCATCTTCACAAGTACCAGAACAACCGTTGGTAGAACTGCAATTGACTGAGCCTGCTACCCAAGAAGTAGAAACAAATGTTGAAACTTCTGAAGTCCTTAACTTAGAGAAAAATTCCTCTTTTTTACCCCTACAATCAAAGCCAGAAGTTCTACTGCAATCTCAAAACTTGCCTGCACCTTCTGGGCCCGCCACTGAGTCGGCTTCGCAGTCGGCAGTTACTGCATCCTCAACCTCATCTTACCGCATTGAAACCATTCGCGTTGCTACTCAAAATTTAGATGATTTAATGACTCAAGCAGGGGAACTTACTGTCACAAAAACTCGGCTAGGACACCGAGTTGCAGAGATAGAACAAATTACAACTTTGTGGGAAGAGTGGAGCCGAGAATATTTTGTCACGAGCTTGAATGTTGATCGGATGCAAATAGATGAAAACGGTATTAAAGCCAACGGTAAATTTAGCCAATTGCAGGATTACTATCAACGTACAGAAGAACGTTTAGAACGTCTCGGAACTTTAGTCAACCGCTTGAGAAATCGAGTTTATGAAGATACTGCCCGACTCGAATTAATCGCTGAGGCACTAGAATCAGGAATTCGCACTCTGAGATTGCTGCCTTTGTCTACTATTTTTAATTTATTTCCTCGAACTGTTCGAGACTTAGCAAAACGGGAAGGTAAAGAAGTGGCCTTAGTGATTGAAGGAGGCGAAACTACAGCAGACAAACGCATTTTAGAGGAAATGAAAGACCCTTTAATGCACATGATTAGAAATGCGATCGACCACGGGATTGAAACTGTTGAGGATCGGAAAAAGCTAGGTAAACCTCCCGTGGCTACTCTCCGAATAAAAGGCTATAATATGGCTAGCAATATTATTATTGAAGTTGCTGATGATGGCCGGGGACTAAATCTAGAGAGCATTAAACAAACTGCTGTAAAACGTAATATTTGTACCCTTGAACAACTGGCAGAAATGACGGAAACTCAAGTACAATCTTTAATTTTTACTCCGGGTTTTTCAACCAAAAAATTTGTTACCGAAGTATCGGGGCGCGGGGTGGGTTTAGATGTTGTTCGCACTAATGTTGAAGCCCTAAAAGGTAGTATTCAAGTAGAGTCTTTACCTGGAAAAGGATGCACTTTGAGGCTGCAAATCAGTACGTCTTTAGCTACAGCAAATGTATTGATTGTCATAGTTGAAGACATTCCTTATGCTCTGCCAGTCGAGTTTGTAGACACGGCACAACAGGTGTCTCAGTCTGAGATATTTGCTATAGAAGGTAAGGAAACTATACTTTCAAATGGTCAGCCTCTGTCAGTTGCTCATCTGGCAGATATCCTAGAATTAAACAATAGAAAATGGTGGCAAAAAAATCGGTATTTGAGACAGGAAACCGGGAGCGAGATGGTGAAGAAAAATCAAAATTACTTCCGAAATTCAACTTCTTCAAAAATCCCTTGTATTGTTTTAAAAGTTGGGGAGGAAAGATTGGGATTATTTGTAGATGCTTTGATAGACGAACAGGATGTGGTGATGAAACCTCAAAGTCAATTGCTGAAACGGGTGCGAAATGTTTCTGGTGCCACAATTCTCGGTACTGGGGAAGTTTGTATGGTACTCAATCCCCACGATTTGATAAAATCTGTACGCCAGCAAGTTTCGTCCCGTGGGGTTGGGAGTGCGCGATCGCAACTTGAGACTGCCAGCAGAAAACAAGTTATACTATTAGCAGAAGACTCGATCGCCACGCGCACTCAAGAAAAACGCATCCTGGAAGGTGCGGGTTACGAAGTTGTGACCGCGGTAGACGGATTGGATGCTTTCCATAAATTGAAAACTCGCGATTTTGATGCTGTGATTTCTGACATACAAATGCCAAATTTAGACGGTTTGGCCCTGACTATTAAGATTCGGGCGCAAAAAGAATACAGTGAGTTGCCGATAATTTTAGTGACATCTTTGGCATCGGATGAAGATAAAAAAAGAGGGGCTGATGCGGGGGCGAATGCTTATATTCCCAAAGGTACTTTCAATCAAGATGTGTTGGTAGAGACACTAAAAAGGTTAGTTTAATCATTAGTCATTACTCCTGGGTTATTAGGCATTTGTTATTTACTACCAATTAGCAAGCCCCAATATCCAGTGCCCAGTGCACAATTACCAGTGCATCGATGCCCAATGCCCAATACTTGGACTACGCGGTTACTGAGCGACTCGTGCTGAGCTTAGCCACTCGCCCTGCGCGGTTTGCCCGCTAAGCTTCGCCGAAGGAAAGTAAGTCGGAGGGCAGCACAAGTGCCGTATTCCCCATTCCCCATTCCCCATTTCCCAGCAAACTGATGTTATCGCCCATTAAACTATTGTTAGTTGAAGATTCTCCCGTAGTTACGCTCGTCCTCAAACGAATTTTTGAGTCCTCGCCAGACATCCAAGTTGTAGGAACCGCTTGCAACGGATTAGAAGGACTAGAATTAATCCCCAAACTTCAGCCCCAAGTAATCTGTACGGATTTGAACATGGTACCAATGAACGGGTTAGAATTTACGGAAGAAGTAATGAAGAAATATCCGCTACCAATTTTAGTAATTAGTGCTTCAGTGCAAGCGAATGATACTCAGAATGTATTTCAACTGTTAAAGGCTGGTGCATTGGATGTTTTTCCTAAACCGATTGGCGGGTTGGTATCTGATTACGCTCGCCTCGCCAATCAATTAATAGCTAAAGTTAAAATCCTCTCAGGAGTTAAAGTATTTACACGGCATCAAAAAAAGATGCCAACAGAATATAATAATCCGATTGTGAAAATCAACCAAGCACCCGTTCCTAATTACAAATTCTCCCATGAAAATGTTAAATCTCCAACTATTAAAGTCTTGGCTATAGGGGCTTCGACAGGCGGGCCGCAAGCACTGTACGCGATTATTTCTAAACTCCCGGCTAGTTTTCCCGTGCCTATAATTTGTGTCCAGCACATCAGTGAAGGTTTTTTGCAAGGATTAGTTGATTGGCTGGGTAATGAATCGAAACTGCCTGTTAAGATAGCTTCTTTTGGGGAATTGCCACAAGCAGGGACTGTTTATTTTCCGCCAGAAAAACGTCATTTAGAATTGGACTCTCAAGGGAGATTTGTTTATTCAGAAGCTGCTCATGCTGCGGGACACTGCCCTTCTGTAACGGTGACATTTAAGTCGGTAGCTAATTTTTATAGTCGGGCAGCAGCGGGGGTTTTGCTGACAGGGATGGGTAGAGATGGTGCTGACGGAATGTTGGCTATCGCCAGACAAGGGGGGTTGACAATCGCCCAAGACGAAGCTAGCTGCATTGTCTTCGGAATGCCCAAGGAGGCGATCGCCCTCGGTGCCGCCCAATATGTTCTACCTGTCAGTGCGATCGCTCCCCTACTCCTGGCCAAATTAAAAATTTAGGACTTACCTCGCAAATAGTGCAGAATGCCCCGCCCGCGGACTTGTTAAAGAAGTCGAGGATCAGAGAGCGCGAGCCCAACTTTTTAGTTCATTCATTACTCAAATTACTTCATTAATTACTCAAAACTGATTTTTTTTCTAAGTCCGATTATTTGATTTTGATAAACTTACCAATTACCTCGCGCAACTTATCAGCATCAAAAGGCTTAGTTAAATACTCTGTTGCTCCCGCCAAACGCCCCTGTACCTTATCAAAGGCTCCATCTCGCGCTGTCAGCATTACGATCGGCAAATTCTGAAACTGAGGCAAGCTCCGCACCGTGCGGCAGAGTTCCAATCCGTCAATACCAGGCATCGAAACATCGAGCAACAAAACCGAAATTTGTTCGTGATAAATCGTTGACAAAGCATCCACTGCATTGTCGGTTACGAGAACTCGAAACTCTTTGCTTAAGGCCTGTTTAACAAGTCCTTGCATCACGACGCTATCATCAACTGCCAAAATAGTTGGTACTTGACTGCTACTTGCAGACATATTCTTCTCCCTGTTTATTTATAGTTCTTGAAAATACCAAACATAATTCCCGCCGTCATTTTTTGAGAGTTGTCTCTGTGCAATAATTGTCAACCCCGTTGGAGCGTTAGTTGAAACTTTAGCCCGGTTTTTTTTACCTCAAACCCGAAAAAAGGGATTGGGAGAGTGGTCGATCGGCAATTACAACAGTTGCAAAATGTGCATCCGGGCCCAGAAACCCTAAAAGGTCGAGTTTGAACAAGTCTTGTTACAAATTTTAACATTTTACCAATCTTTTGTAATTTATCTCCTAACTGTAGTTGAACTCCCGGCTAAGGCACAGCTCGGTAAAGGACACTGGTATTGTGGCACAAACCCCTGATTTAAATCTACCAGCAAGCCAGCTACCCACGATTAGGCAAGTCTGTTAAAATACAATTAAACTGATAAAAAAATTCTAGGTAAGCAATCGTCATATATTTTGCAAAGGTGCTTCCTCCCAACAGAGGCTCTTAGATTAAGAGAGCCGGAGGTATTCAAAAGCATAGTCAACTGGAAGTATAATTTATATAGTCTTAGATCTGGGGTGCTCTAACTCCGATAACTCAAAAGTTTCCCGATCAGTCAAGAGGTTAGTCTGAATTTGGCGCAAGCAGCCTGCGCCGAAGTTGCGCCCACAGTCTCCCATCACATAATTCATAGCTTGTTTTTCTCAAAAGTATTGAGAAGGGCGGTTGCCAGCAACTAGACGGGCAGTTACACATGATGAAAGCACCCTTGCCTCTTGGTAAAAAAGTGTTCAAGCTCCATAACATTGATTTGTATCAGCTTCTTGGCTCTGATCCAGAGGCTTGCTTGGACAGTTTGGTTGGTTTGGCAGCTCATATTAGCCGAACTCCTATTGCTTTCTTGAGCTTGATTGACGGTAATCGCCACTGGTTGAAGTCGCAGTTAGGTATCGATCGAACTTTGGCCCACCGTTACCTGAATTTTTGCGCTCGCGCCCTGGATCAAATTCCCGAAGAGTTCGCCGTTGGCTCAAACTCAAACTCGGAATTTGACCGGGCAATTTCCCTGCAACAACCGCCAGTTGCTCCCGAATTTGCGATCGAACTCCCTATAAATTCCTTTAAAGAACTGCCTGCAGCCATTGTCCGAGACGCTTCCACAGATGTGAGATTTGGCGAGCATCCCCTAACGGTTTTCTACCCCTTCGTGAAATTTTACGTCGGCATCCCAGTCATGACCTCAGAGGGGCAGATGCTGGGAGTGCTATCGGTCATGGACTCAGTACCGAGAGACTTGACAAAAGAAACCATAGAAGGTCTGCAAGCTTTGAGTCGGCAAGTTGCGAGTTTGGTGGAGCTGCGCTGGCAATTAGTCAAAGTCCAGAAACAGTTGCCAGAGGTAGAAGATATCAGCTCCGACAGCCAGCAAATCTCGGAGTTAGTTTCTGGCTCGAACCGATCGAGCTTGCGTGCGCTACATACGCCACAGAGCAGCAGGACAATATACGGAACAAAAAAGCTCCCGACGCTGGGGGAAACAGGCAAATCTCAATATGTCTGGGAAGCTTCAGCGGGCATCGGGCGCGCGGACGATACCCAACAAATCCGAGAAATCGTTGCCGGCTCCGGCGACACATCCGATCGCCAAGTAACGGCAGCGTCCCTACAAGAGCGAGCTCGCTTGGGAACCCTGCAAGCTAAAGTCGGTGCAGCCCTCGGACAAGGCGGGAAAATATCGTTCATCCTCAACCGCTGCACCGAGGCAATGGTAGAGTACCTCGACGCCACAGGGGCGAGCATCTGGACTTTCAACCAGCAGACAGAGCGGTTAGAATTGCAGGCCAATTCAGGACTTAGCAGCCAAGAGTGGGCACGGGAAATAGAAGATTGGGTGCGAACAGAAGCGGGAAACCTCCAAACGGCTCCTGTGTGCATACTGTCGAACCAGTCTCTGTGCACCATTGCCTATCCGCTGATTGTGGAGGAGCGGTTGGTGGGAGTGATGGCTCTGGGCTGTAGCGCTTTGACAAGCGAGGGAGCCCTAGAAGTTCTGGGTTGCATGGCTAACGCCATCGCTGTGGCGATCGATCGCGTTACAGCCCGAGAAGAATTGTTGAGCCGCCGGGAAGGCCTGCTCTTCGGCCTCGCCAGCCAGATGCGGAATTCCCTCGACCTCGACAAAATTTTAGATACGGCTGTCAACGAAATTCGCAGCTTGTTGCAGGTTGACCAGTGCTACTTTTTGTGGTATGCCATCTCGCGAGACGGTCAGCCCAGCTTTGCAATCACCCACGAGGCGGCAAATCCCGAACTGAAAGAGCGGCTCACAGAATACCCGATCGAACAAGTAACCCTGCTGGCCGAGAAAATTGGCCACCGCCAAACGCTCCGGATCGGCGACACTGCAACAGCACTGTGCATCGAACCGCCCACGCGAGCTTTTTTGAGCAGTATCGGGATTGTTTCTAACCTGCTGCTGCCAGTCAAGACTCGCTCCGGTCAAATGGGTGCTGTAGTTTGTAACCATTACAGCAGCCACCGTTCCTGGGCCACGAGCGAAGTGGAATTGCTGCAAGCGGTGGTGGATCAACTGGCGATCGCGATCGACCAAGCCGAACTCTACGCCCAAACCCGGGCGGCAGCCTTAGCCGCCCAAACTCAAGCCCGCCAACTGACGGAAACTTTGCAGCAGTTGCAGCAGAAAGAAGCTCAGCTCATCCAAAACGAAAAAATGTCCTCTCTTGGTCAAATGGTCGCCGGCGTCGCCCACGAAATTAACAATCCGGTTAATTTTATTTACGGCAACTTGACTTATTGCAAGCAGTACATGAAAAATCTGCTGGATTTGCTGCACTTGTATCAAAAGCATTACCCGGAGCCTTGCCCCGAAATTCTCGACAAAAACGAAGAAATCGATGTTGAGTTCATAGTGCCGGATTTGCTGAAAATTCTGTCTTCAATAGAAATGGGAACTGAACGCATCCGCCAAATTGTCCTGTCTCTGCGGAACTTCGCGCGGCACGACGAAGCCGAGATGAAGCCGGTGGACATTCACGAAGGGATTGACAGCACGCTGCTGATTTTGCAGAGCCGCTTGAAGTCAAACGGGCTAGTGCCGGGAATTGAGGTAATTAAAGACTACGGCGACTTGCCGAAGGTAGAGTGCTATCCCGGACAGCTCAACCAAGTATTTATGAATATTTTGGCGAATGCGATCGACTCTTTGGAAAATCAGCCTCCACCTAAGACGATCAAAATCTCGACGGCGGTGGTGGGCCCAGACTCGGAGGCTGATGAGTCAGGAAAGTCGAGGGGTCAAGTTGTGGTGATTCGGATTCAAGACAGCGGGCCCGGATTGCCCGAAAAAGCTAAATGCCACTTGTTTGACCCTTTCTTTACCACTAAACCTGTAGGCAAGGGTACGGGGCTCGGCTTGTCTATCAGCTACCAGATAGTGGTGGAAAAACACGGAGGAAGTTTGAAGTGTATCTCGGAACCTGGACAGGGAGCGGATTTCAGGATTGAAATCCCGGTAGCTCGCCCCCCTGATCTCAAAGAATAAACCTGCGGGCGATCGGTTCCAAAAACATTTTTTAAATTTTCTTGTCAAAATGCTTGACAGATTGCTGTGTTTGAATGCTAAGATAGTGAAGGTTAAGACGTTGGGGCGTCGCCAAGTGGTAAGGCAGCGGGTTTTGGTCCCGCCATTCAGAGGTTCGAATCCTTTCGCCCCAGTTAAATTGTGTCCGGTCAATAAATTGTTGAACTCATCGTTTAGAGTTAGCGCTTAGCAGACGAGAGACAAACGACTTCATTACTACTCACATCTTGCACCATTCTCAAGAACGGGATCTCCGGGCCGTTCCACAAACAAAGAGTAGATTTTCTTGTGGAACAGGCCGGAAAGCCTGTTCCTAAAAGACTAATTGAGAATGGTGCAAGATATAAGTTATATCAATTCCGGTTGCACCGGAATGATAGAGCTTTGGTTGTAGGCAACCAATGGAAACAAGTAATATCACATCCGGTTGCATTGGAAGGATTAAACCGCTGTTGACGCCGAGAAAACAGAGGAAGAGAACAGAGAGACGAATAATTCCGATGCTACCGGATTTGATATCAACCATCCTTCAGTTTTTCAACTAACAGTCAACAGTCAACAGTCAACAGTCAACAGTCAACAGGCACTACTCCATATCACTGCAAAGTGCTGGGGCCACGATCGTTTAGCCGATCGAAAACGTATCGGGAAATTGCCGGAAATGCTGTTTCGTCCTTGGCATAAGCCGGATCGTCTGCGAAAACAACTAAGATATAAATCGCGCGATCGTCTAAAGTTCTAACAAATGCCGCTTCGCTGCGGGATTTGGAAGTATAGCCTACTTTGGAACCAAAATAAATATTAGTTGGTAAAGATTCGCCGAGAAATCCTTTTATCGAATTGCTAGGGTCATTTTTCCATGCCTTGGGGTCTAAGTCTCTAGTCAGCAAGTAAGCCATTTTGCGGCTGGCGACGCTGGAAACGGCTTGTCTAGTATAGATTTCATATATTAATCTGGCGGCTTGGTCGGTAGTTACTTGATTGCGAATCGGCTGAGAAGCATCGCCCCGCAATTGCAAGTCGCGACCGATGGGCCCTTCTTGTCTTAAATAGTATATGGGATAATTTTTGGTGCTTATACGAAGATCATTGTAGCCGGCCGACTGGAAAAATGTGTTAATTTGAGTGCGCTTTTTCAGCCATGTTTGCAACTCTTCTCCTCCCAGCCGTCCGCCGGATTTTGTATCTGTGATTTTGTCTAAAAGCCTGCTGGCAGCATCGTTGTTGGAGACGCGAATCATTTGCTCTAGGTCGTTTTTAAAGGCAGATTCTCTTTGCGTAATGATGCCTTTTTCTAGGGCTGAGTAAAACGCTGCCATCCAAAATAACTTGGCAACGCTAGCGGGAAATCGAAGAGTTTGATTTTGATATCCGGCAAAGGTGTGACTTTGGGAATTGCTGACATCAAATAAGGTAATTGATAGCCGTTCAGCAGGCAGTCCTTTGCTGGTTGCAATCTTCACAGCTTCATCAACAATCCCTTGCAATTCTTGAGAGTAAACTGGATTTGGAGGTGTTTTGATGTTGTAGCTAAAGGTAGGCTCGCTTTGACGATCGGCTAAATTTTCCGATGGTTCAATTGTCGGAGGCGAGAGTGTTTCTTGAGGCGAGACGGCCTGTTGAGGCAAGATGACTGGCGGTTCTGGGGCACGGCGAATTCTGAACGGTATTGTGACAATCCAACCGATCGCGATCGCCCCGGCAATTAAGCACAGGATGTTACGGTATTTTAAGCCAGAAAATTTCGTCCTGACTCGACGACGGGATTGGACAGGAGGCTGGCTGCTTTGGCGTCGTGGCCGGATTGGGCCTAGGGGCTCGATTGGGCGTCGGGCGGGAATTGGGCGTGGGCGGCGTCGGCGTTCTACTTGCATTACAGTTTTGTGCTATCAAACTCGCACGATCAGTTTATAATAGGGCGGCATCTAAATGACAAGTGTATCGATCTAGTCCGCTGTTGCCAATTTTATCGGTCTACTAGGCTGATTGAGACTTCTAGTAATTGTAAAATTTTCAGGATAGCACTGAGTTGAAGCAAAATCCTTTGAAAAACATGAGAAATTTTTGGAGTCTGGCTGTTTTGGGATTTGCGATCGTCGGCGTGAATAATTCTTTGATACCTGATGTTTGGGCATTTCAGTCTCAATCTGCTACGGGATATGTTGTCGATCGACAAACAGCAGGACAGGGCGCGGATCTAGCGTTTTCCTTGACGGGAGAAAGCCAAAATCGGGAAATAACAAACAAGCAAACTGTTTCCAGTTTTCCGAGTATGTTGTGGGACTTCAACAATTTAGCGGAATTTTCCTATTCCGAATTGCTGAAAGTGCTGGCGAGACGATCGGACTCAAATAATACCGAGAGAGAAACCGTTGCACAGCCTGAAGACATAGCACGTTTTGAAAAGGTTGTACAGTATGCAAAACAACAAAATTTGCACGATCGCTCGATCGGAGAAATCGTCCAGGCGATCGCCGATAACTTTCTAGGAAAGCCCTACGCCGCTGGGTTGCTGGACAAATCTGGCGAAGAAAAGTTGCTCGTAACTTTGAATAAATTTGATTGCGTTTTATTTGTAGAAACCGTTTTGGCGATCGCCAGGGGCGTAGCAGTACAAGATTACGACTATCAAAATTTTGTCGATCGCATAGAACAACAGCGGTATTTAAACGGTAAAATTAACGGTTATTGCAGCAGATTGCATTATTTTTCCGAATGGATTAACGCCAATCAAAAACGGCAAACAGTGGAAAATATTACCGCTGAATTAGGCGGAGTACCCATGAATAAAACACTAAATTTCATGAGCCAGCACCGCAGCAGTTACCCGCAAATGGTCAAAGACGAAGCAACTTATCAGTGCATTGTCAGCCAAGAAGCAGACTTAGCCAAAACTACTGTTAATTACATCCCCACAAATCGGATAAAAAGTGTTTATTCTCAGTTAAAACCGGGGGATATTATAGCAGTAGCCACGGAGATTAAAGGATTGGATGTCACCCACACGGGTTTAGTCTACCGCAATGCTGACGGCAATATGGGTTTAATTCACGCTTCGCCTGCTGGGGAGGTGACAGTTGCTTACGACTTGCAGAGATATATTAGGAGAGTCGAAAGTGCGATCGGAATTGTAGTCGCTAGGGCGAAAACACCTGATTAAATTGGTTTGTACTCGTAGGGTGCATCAGCTTGAATTATTTTAGCTGCAAATTCAAAATTTCTGTGCTGACACACCCTACAAACTAAAGAAACCGGGTTTTTGGCCTTCTTTGCGGGTTGCAACCCGTCTTTTTGTAAAAAAACCCGGTTTCTGGGCCCCCATGCGTAACCCTCAAATCCTATCGTTTCCGGTTGCATCGGAATAATAAAATCGAGTAAACAGTTAACACTCAACCATTCAGTTTTTCGACCCGCCCGTCAACAGTCAACAGTCAACAGTCAACAGTCAACAGTCAACAGTCAACAATAATTCCGGTGCAACCGGAATTGATATCAATTGACAATTTCGCTGCGAGATACCTTACTCTTTCTAGCAGGATTTGGCGTTAATTCCGGCGGCGAAACTTGAACACTTCCCCACTCATTCAAAAAGCTTTTTAGCAAAACCTCTTGCTGAGTGCGAAATGTCTCGACATTTGCCCCTCCATTCATAATCACAAACCACACTGTTTCTTGTTTTTCAGTTGGCAGGGCTCCGCCCAAAGCGCTAACATTATCCAACGTCCCAGATTTGACCACTGCTAATTGGGGAAGCGCGCGTTCTGCCAGTATTCCTTGATCTTTCCCAACTACAGTTAAGACATCAGCAACTGTCATGCTGTAAGGTTCAAGATAGCGTTCTAAAGCTAGAAATAACGCACAAGCAGCCCGGGGAGAAATGAGATTTTCTTCGCTCAATCCCGAACCGTTGACGAGTTGAATTTCTGCGGGAGGAACTCCGGTTGCTGCTGCTGCTTTTTGCGCGACTGTTTTGGCGCCACCGACAGTATCAGCTAGCATATCTGCCATGAGATTGTTGCTGTACTGATTCATTTTTTTGATAAGTTCAGCAAGGGGTAAAGAATAATGTTTTACTAAAGGTTGCACGTCATTGGGAGATGCTGGCAAAACTTGTACAGTACCCTCAATTGCTATTTGGGGTTTTGGCGTATTGGGAGGCAGGGTTTGATACTGGGCGGCGGCTTCGCTGGGCCAGATTTGACTGTTCAATCCTTGTTTGAGCAATTCTCCCGATTTGAGGGGATCAAGTTCAAAGTTCATGTAAAACTTATCGACAATTATCAAATTGCCACTGACTCGCTTGATGCCTTTTTGATTTAAGGCGTTACCAAGGGCGATCGCCTCTTCCCAGACAAACAACGGATCGGCGCTTCCCTGAACAATTAAAGATCCTTTTAATACGCCGTTTTCAATTTTTCCAGTTGTACCAATTAAGGTAATAAATTGATGTTCCGGCCCGAATTGTTGCAGTGCTACCAGAGATGTTGCTACTTTGGTAATAGAAGCAGCCGACAGAGGAACAGTACCTTGATGATTGGCTAGCAAAGTATTGCCAGATTGCATCCAGACACCTTGGTTTTCTTTGGCAAAACCTTGGGCTGCCAACTCGTTGAGATATTGCTGGATTTTGGTATTTGTGGGGGTTTCGGGATTGGTAGCAGAGACTATTAAGGGCTGCTGAGGCTGACTTGGTTTAACTGGTGGCGGGGAGGATTCAGCTACAGGAGAGGGATATGCAAGTTGAGGTGATTCAGTAGCGGCGCATCCGGCAATAATTGTGAGAATGGCGATCGAACTCGCAGCAGTCAAGTAACGGTTTTTCAGCATTACGTTAATTTTTTTCATCAAATGTACGATCGTCTGTTCGGCACGCCCGATGGAAAGTTTAACATTAACACGCGCGTTTTGGAGCATCCGCATCTGCGTTAGCAGAATCCGGAACCGCTGGCATTAGCTATCTTCTTCTCCATCTTTCTTCGTGCTCTTGGCGTCTTGGTGGTTCGTTAAATATATATTGTTTAAAGACTGCGGAATTTTATACCAATAGTCCGGACTGTTTTTAGTTCGTAGTCTGGAACCCTCGATTTTTCCTTGGTAGCTCACATCTTGGATCATTCTCAAGAACAGGCTTTCCGGCCTGTTCCACAACAAGTGCAATTTCTTGTGGGATGGGCATCCTGCCCGCCCATAAAAAGCTTATTGAAAAGGGTGCAAGATGTCAGTTGGTAGTTCGATTGCCGCAGATCCTTGAAACCCTGATTTTACGGTTGGTAATCAAAAACTGTTTAAAGTATGGTTATACCAGTTCCCAAAAACAATGCAACTCTAGCTAAGCTCCCAACCCTTATCTTATAAGTCATTCCCAAATCTAAAATCTAAAATCTAAAATCTAAAATAGTATGCTCTTCAGCGCCTGGGGCCTTCACCCCAGGCCGATCGCTCTCACAAATTTTCGATAAACTGGTTTATCCAGCCATACTCCCTATACTCAGCGGCACCATTTCGCCGTGCATTGTCAGGCCTAATAACATCGGCCCGCCCGGTCGAATCAACTCTCCTGTAAGCGCGCAGCGTTCCTCTTGCTGTGCTGTGGCATTAATGCTGGCTCGAATATCCGATCGAGAAAACATCTGCCGATACTCTCCAGACTTCTGCTGCACGTAATTCCAGAGCAAATCTCGAATCAAAGCTTGATAGCCTTGATTGCCCGCGAGTTCTTTAAGTCTCTCTTTGAGCTCTCTTTCGAGTCGAATGCTGGTGACTTCCATTTCGGTGGTTGAGGTTCTAGGTAGGGTATGCATAATTTTTTCTCCGTGACGGGTGGACATATGTGTAATATCAGTGTAGTATGTTTACAGCTAGATTGAAAGCCTCTTAACCACCTTCTGCCGACTTTGAAATTTCTCCCCACCTACTCTACCTATCAACTGAAGTGCGATCGCCCCACGGGTCGCTCAGAGTCGTCACGGCACGCCTTTAGGACGGGTTTTTCGACTGTCGCAGCGACCTCGTGGGCGGGCTTGGGCCTAAATAAACACGGTTATAGTGGATTAGGACAAATTGCAGAAATTAATGACAACGAGGTAGACCGGGACGGTCTGCAAGTGGCACAGCCAGATCGAGAGACGCGAAGCGGGAGGTACAGCTAAACAACTGTACCAAGACAGGATGAAAATTTGCATGAAAGCAGTTTTTCTGGCCCCCGCTTCTAAGTAAGAGAAGCGGGGGCATTTGATTGGATATTTGAGAAATTCGATCGGCTTGGGGAACTGGCAAAAAATCAGATGTAGCCAATGCTGACGAAGCAACCAAAATTCAAAATCGACAATCTAAAATCTAAAATCCAAAATCCAAAATTGATGAGGAGGAGCAAGCCGTGACCGTAGTAACTGATGTATTGAGGCAATCTGTGGTGGTGTTTTCTCAGAATTACCTACCAATGAGCCGTGTCAACATCAAACGGGCGATCGTACTGTTGGTAACAGGCAAGGCTGAACCTCTTGATTTTAGCATTGGCAACGGCTGGCTGGTGCGATCGCCCAGCACCAGCATCCACGTACCCGAACAAATCCGCTTGACTTTTGGTAACAGGGAACGCCTGTGGAAAGTGCCCCCGGTCAATCGCCGGGAAGTTCTGCGCCGCGATGCTCATTCTTGCCAATACTGCGGTAGCAATCGGCATTTGACGCTGGATCACGTCATGCCTCGATCGAAGGGCGGCCCGCATACTTGGGACAACGTGGTGACTGCTTGCGAACGGTGCAACTCTCGTAAGGGCGATCGAACTCCCATAGAAGCTGGAATGTCTCTGCGAACTAAGCCGAAGGCCCCCATACACCCCACTGTTGCTTTTGCCGAACTGTTTTGGCACGAATATCAAATAGGGGAATAGGGCATGGGGCATGGGGCGTCGGACATAGTTACTTGTTAGTGGTTACTTGTTAGTGGTTTTTCTAATAACAAATAACAAGTAACAAATAACAAGTAACAAATAACAAGTAACAAATAACAAATTTTCAATTCCAAATTTAGGGCTGTCAATATGCTGAAGTTGACTTACACTGAAACGGGCTTTAACCTCGAGCGTTTGGCTCAATCTCCCGAACAGTTAGTGGCGCTGCGAGTTGTGCTGGCTATGCGAGTTGGTCAAAGCATCAGCGTCGAACCGAGCACTGCGGCATTTTTGCTGCCCGCGAATTTGCCAGCGCTGTCTCTGTTGGAATCTGAGGCCCGCCGAAACGACAACGATGCGATCGCCCTTTGTGTTGCTGATGCTGACTTTGTAGAAGTGACTCTGCGCGGTACGTGGATTTCTGATGCGTCTGAGGGGGCTGACGGCGTGTTTGCGACTGTTTTGGGCGATCGGGCAGAGCTCTTGCTGCTCAAACTCTGGCTGGAAACTCAGGCTGCTGCGGAGGTTGTCGGGGAAGTCGGCGATTAATATCGGATGTGGAAGGAAGAGGGAAGAAGCAAGAGGGAAGAAGTAAGAAGGAAATATTTTCTTCATATAGCACTCCCCCACTTTTTCCCCTTCTGCCACCAGAAGCGCACTCAATTCCATTCACCTTGCAGCCCAAAAGCAGCCCAATAATAAGGAGATTGGAATTCTGAAAGCTG
>NZ_JAUBSH010000100.1:0-25034 GCF_036704705.1 Microcoleus sp. K1-B1
CTTGAGGTATGGAGAGGTGAGGCATTTGTTTGGAGACAATACATGACCAATCCTTGAGATGCTTATTTTTCAGCATTTTGGGTTTTTCCCCAGCCACGTGTTTCGTTGAATCACCCTTATTTTCGCCTGGTTTAATTGACTTTATACTACCCAGTCGTAAAAAACCTACACCTGTCAGGGGCGGGCACGGGGGTGCCGCCCCTACAGAAATTACATAACTCATTCAGACTCGCTATATGCTGTCCGGTTGATTACTCCATAAAGTGTCGGGTAGATGTTTTTTATCGTACTAAGTTGATAACGACAGACGGCGGTTCATTTAGTAGTAACGGACTCCTCGACCCAGGGAGAGCAAGTCGATACATTACTTTAGGATTGTTGAACTAAAGGGGAATGCCCTTATTGATCAACTGTCTGAACTTTTGATTCAGTTAACTTGATTCAGTCCAACTGTGGTTAATAGACCTAACAACACCTTTACCGTTATGAGTGATTTCATCGTCGCCTTCCGTTATGAGCGATCGCGATCACCCTTTCGGAAAATATTCAGGGCAACGTCTACGACAAACTCTTTTGCCGCTGATGATTTCGCACTCTAATTGAGGGTATCCTCCACCTCGACACATTGAAACCAATTGTTCTGGCGTTGTCACAGATGACTTTTGAGCGATTATGAAAACTCCACCTAGGAGTAAGGCTGTTGAAGATAGCAAGGCAATTTTACGATTCGTTTTCATGAGAGTTCCTCTGTTTTTGTTAGTTTTTATGACAGCCTAATTAACGTGACGGTTAATTTATTAGGCTTTCATTTCCCGCTTCATGTTTATATATTTGCCGATCGCAACTCGATATGATAACTGGGTAAGTTCTGGAGTTTATTATCACTCTATGGATAGATCGACATACAAAAAACAGGAAAAGTTCAGGATTCCAAATTACATTTAAAGCAAAAAGTCTGGAAAAGTCAGGTGCAGCGACCCAATTGATTCGCCCGTTAATTCGTGATATAACTAAAGGTATTCATCTTGCCGCTCTAAGCCATGAATGCTGAAACAGAACTGTCTTGGGAACAAACCCAAAACCTGGTTAATACACTGGTATTAAAACATACTGGAAGACACCTCAGTGATGTTGAGATCGAGGTGCTTCGAGGCGCGTGGGAAGGTAAAAGTTATGGAAAGATTGCCGAACAGTTATTTCTGACTGAGAACTACATCAGTGGAGATGTGGGATATCGCTTGTGGAAAAAACTGTCAGCAGCATTAGGCGAAGAAGTGACGAAGAAGAGCTTCCGGCAGGCACTCAAGAGGGCATGGCAAAACCCGACTGCTGCTAAAACTTCATCAACACTAATATCGAATTGTGCGATCGCCCTAGAATTTCCAGAAGGACCTTTAGGACTGGATTCTCCTTTTTATGTCGAACGTCCTCCGATCGAGTCCGACTGTTACAAGGAGATTTTGAAGCCCGGTTCTCTGATTCGCATCAGAGGACCTAGAAAAATGGGGAAAACCTCCTTACTCAATCGAGTGTTGGCTTATGCGACTCAACAAAATTATCAAGTTGTTCGCATGAACCTGCGAAAAGCTGAAAAAACAGTCTTTACAAGCTTAAATAAATTTTTACGATGGTTTTGTTTGAATGTGAGCCGACAACTGAACCTAGAACCAAAGCTTGATGACTACTGGGATGAAGAAATTGGTAGTAAGGTAAGCTGTACTGGATACTTTGAAACCCATTTATTAGAACAGTTAGAGACGGATTTAGTCCTCAGCTTAGACGAAATTGATACTCTTTTTAACTATCCCGATATTGCTGAAGATTTTTTAGCTTTGCTGCGAGAATGGCATGAAGAAGCCACACTCCAAGAAAGTTGGCGGAAACTTCGATTAGTCATCGCTCACTCAACAGAAGTATATATCTCCTTAAATATCCATCAATCTCCATTTAATGTTGGGCTACCCCTGAGATTGCCGCCATTTAATCAACAGCAAGTCCAGACGCTAGCTCAGTTACATGGCTTAACTTGGACTGTTGAAACGACCCAACCGTTAACGGCGATGATTGGAGGGCATCCCTATCTGATTCGACTGGCCCTGTATCACCTTGGTCGTCAGGATATGACACTTCAGCAATTGCTGCAAGATGCTCCAACCCATGCTGGAGTTTATAGCGACCATTTGCGGTGTTGCTTAGGCAATTTAAAACAGCAACCAGAATTAGCATTCGCCTTGAAACAGGTCGTGACTGCACAAAGCCCTATTCAGTTAGAATCCGTAACTGTCTATCAATTGGATAGCATGGGAATCGTGCATCTTAATGGCAACCAAGTAACACCTAGTTGCGAGCTATATCGTCAGTATTTCAGCACCAATCTTGCTTGAGGGTTGAATCTTTTAATACGAATAAAAGAATGAATACAACCTACAACGAAAATTATGAATACAAAGTTGGGGGAAGCTTACCGCCAAATGCACTCTGTTATGTAACGCGACAGGCCGATCGGGAATTATTGGAGGCATTGGCAGCGGGTGAATTCTGCTATGTATTTAACTCTCGGCAGATGGGGAAGTCGAGCTTAAAAGCAAGAACTATGCAACTGCTAGAGGCAAAAAAAATTGCTTGCGCGGCAGTGGATGTGACGAAATTGGGGTCAAAGCAGGTAACGGCAGATCAGTGGTATAAAGGTTTAGTCGTGGAATTGGTTAGAGCTTTCAAGCTTTCAGGAACGTTCGATCTAAAGACTTGGAGAAACGAACAAGCGGAACTTTCTGCAATCCAACAACTCAGCCTGTTTATTGAAGATGTTCTATTGGTTAAAGTTGCGAGTACGAGAGTCTGTATCTTTTTAGAAGAAATTGATAACGTCAAGAGCTTAAATTTTTCAACCGACGATCTATTTGCTTTGATTCGCGCTTGTTACGAGCAACGATCGCACAATCCCATCTATAATCGCTTGACCTTTTGTCTGTTGGGAGTCGCCACACCATGCGACTTGATGGTTGATAAGCAAAGAACTCCCTTTAATATTGGTCGCTCGATCGATTTGACAGGATTTAAGCTGGCAGAAGCTAAGTCACCCTTAACTCAGGGATTAGTCGGAAAAGTAGAGAATCCATTAGCCGTTTTACAAGAAATTTTGGATTGGACGGGCGGACAACCTTTTCTCACTCAAAAGTTGTGTAAGTTGGTAGCAGAAAAAGCCGAAAATTGCCAGCCTAATATCGAGCAGTTGGTGCAACAACATATTGTTGAGAATTGGGAATCCCACGATACTCCTCCCCATCTCAGGACAATCCGCGATCGCATCCGAGGCAGCGAACAGCGCAGAGGTCGGCTACTTTGGCTTTATCAGCAGATTTTACAATATAACGCGATCTTCGTAGATAACAGTCCCGAACAAATGGAATTACAGCTATCAGGATTGGTTGTCAAACATCAAGGCAAACTTAGCGTTTACAACCGCATTTATCAATCGGTTTTTAACAAGGCTTGGATTGAGCAGGAATTAGCCTCTGTACGCCCTGATTTTTATTCGGTAGCGTTAGCAGGTTGGCTTACATCCAACTGTCAGGAGGAATCTTGGTTGTTACGGGGACAGACGTTACAAAAAGCGCAGCAGTGGGTTGCCGATAAAAGCTTAAGCGACAATGATTACCGCTTCTTAGATGCAAGTCGGGAATTAGAGCAACGAGACATTCAAAAGCGGTTGAACGCAGAAACAGAAGCATCCTGGATTTTGGCAGAAGCTAATCAAGTCTTAACCGAAGCCAACCAAACCCTGAATCAGGCAAACCTAAAAGCCCACCGACGAATTCGGCTCGGTTTAGTGATACTCGTTGCATCTCTGAGTGTGGCAATATTTGCCGGAACTTGGGCAAGTCTGATGGTCAGAGATACTCAACTGGAGAGGATCAAATCTCTCAGCATTTCTTCAACGGCGTTATTGAACTCAAACAAAGAACTTGATGCTTTGTTAGCTGCATTAAAATCAGCAACTCAATTAAAATCAGCGAATTTGGCAGATATGAATACTAAAAAATCAGTCAAATTAGCATTGCAGCGGTCGAGTTTCATTAGAGAAAGGAATCGCCTAGAAGGACACAATGATGCTGTGAGAAGCGTCAGCTTTAGTCCCGATAATCAAATGATTGCGACTGCTAGCGAAGATAATACGGTCAGGCTTTGGAGCATTGATGGGCGAGAAATTAAACGACTATCGGGACAGAATCAGTCTTTTATGCGCGTGAAATTCAGCCCCGATGGCAAGATGATTGTTGCTGTCAGTGCCGACCACACAATCAAAGCTTGGGATATTAATGGGCAAGAAGTCTTCACAGTGAAGGGAAAAGACAAGGCAGATAGTTTTATTAGCAGTCTCTGTATTAGTCCTGATAGTAAAGCGATCGCTGCTCCTGAAGGAAATAATGTCAAACTTTGGAGTACAACCGGACGAGAACTCAAAACGCTTAAAGGACATGAAATTTCGGTTTGGAGCATCAGTTGTAGCCCCGATGGTAAAACCATTGTCACAGCCGATCAATCCGGTGTTGTCAAACTCTGGAACATGGATGGACGAGAACTCAAAACCTTTAGAGCAAGCCAGTTATCGATTTTCGATGTCAGCTTTAGCCCGGATGGTCAATCCATTGCTACTGCCGCTGGGGACACTAAGATTAAATTATGGAATTTAGACGGAAAAGAAATCAGAACGATCGGTAAACATGACAACTATGTTATCAGCGTTAGTTTTAGTCCAGATGGTAAAACGATCGCTTCTAGCAGTGCTGATAAAACCGTTAAACTATGGAACACTACTGGACAACTTCTGAAAACCTTTAGAGGGCCTGATGATGCCGTCTTTAGCAGCAGTTTTAGCCCAGATGGTAAGTTCATTGCCGCTGCTGTACAAGACAACACGGTTAAGTTATGGGCTGTTGACGATCGACAAAAACTGCATACTTTTGTTGGACATAATGATTCTCTTTGGAGCGTTCGGTTTAGCCCGAATGGCAAAATCATTGCTTCGGCTGGAGATGATAAAACGATTAGACTTTGGAGCACTGAGGGTCAAGCACTTCAAACGATTGAGGCAAATAGCGACAAGGCTTGGAATCGGATCTGGGGCTTGAGCTTTAGCCCGGATGGGAACACAATTGCCGCAAGTAATTACGATACAACGATTAAAATGTGGAAGCTCAAGGGTCAAAGTCTTAGAACCTTTAAAGAACACAGCAGTCAAGTCACTGACGTAAGTTTTAGCCCTGATGGTCAAACTCTTGCTAGTGCTAGTTACGATGGAACAATCAAGCTGTTGCAGATAAATACTCAAGAATCGAAAACTCTCAAGGCTTTGGCAGGCAAGGTTTGGAGTGTTGGGTTCAGTCCAGATGGCAAAACACTTGCCTCTGCTCATCAAGACGGCACAATAAAACTGTGGAATCTTCAAGGTCAGCTACTCAAAACAATCAGAGGACATGGTAGCTACGTGATGACCAGTGTTCGGTTTAGCCCAGATGGTCAGAGTATTGCTTCTAGTAGTTCTGATAAAACCATTAAGCTTTGGAGTTTAGACGGTGAGGAACTCAAAACGCTGAAGGGTCATACTGCTGGAGTTACCAGACTTAGCTTCAGCCCTGGCGGTAAAATTCTTGCTTCTGCAAGCGCGGATGGTACAATCCGGCTTTGGAACCTAACGGCTGGTGAAGAGATTAGAACGATCGAAGGACATGGCTATTCTTACTGGGATGTCAGTTTCAGCCCCGATGGCAAACAAATTGCTTCTGTAAGTGATGATGCCTTGGTTGAACTCTGGAATGCTGAAACGTTGAACTTCGAGGAACTCATCGATCGCGGCTGCAATTGGTTGCATGATTATTTGAAGAACAACGTCAGTGTCAACGAGGCAGATAGACGGATCTGCGATGGAGTTTTCTGACTTTTTGGTTTTAGATAAAAAAGTGATAATACACGTAGTTGGTATCGGTTTAGATGGAGCTTCTGGGCTGAGCGAATCGGCGCGGCAGGTTGTAGAAAGAGCCTCTCTGTTGGTAGGGAGCGATCGACATTTGAGCTATTTTCCACAGCTCTCCTGCGAGCGCTGGGTGCTGGCAGATTTGACCGAAGCAATTCTGGAAATTCGGCGCTGGTGGGCGACTGAACCCGAATTAGAACCCTCTGCGCGGACGGTGGAACCCCGTGATCAACTGATCGTAATTTTAGTGGCCGGCGACCCGCTGTTCTACGGCTGGGGAAAGTTGTTAATTGCCCAATTGCCGGCAGAAAAATTGACTTTTCATCCCCACGTCAGTTCTGTGCAGTTGGCTTTTAACCGCTTGCAAATCCCTTGGCAAGATGCTCATTTTGTTGGCTCTCAAGGACGTTATTTTGAGGAACTGACGGCAAAACTCAAACTCGGTGTCGAGAAAATTGCGGTGCTCGCGGACGAAACTCATACTCCGGCTGCCCTGGCAAGTTTGGTGAAAGCTCTAGATTTGCCGACACGCTACGAGTTTTGGGTTTGCGAAAATTTGGGTTCTGCTGACGAGCGCGTGGGCCCGCGTTCTCTGTCAGCTTTGCTGGGAGAGTCTTTTGCACCGCTGAGCGTGGTTGTGATGCTGCGGGAGTCCCCGCCGAGGGCAGAACCTTTGGATTTGGAAAAGTTGCCTTTGTTGGGAATACCGGATGCAGCTTTTATCGGTTGTGGCGACAAGCCGGGTTTGACGGTTGAACGAGAAGTGCGGGTGTTGGTGCTGGGACAATTGGCTTTGCAACCGGGACAAGTTGTCTGGGATGTGGGTGCTGGTAACGGTTCTGTGTCGATCGAAATTGCTCGTTTATTCCCGCAATCTGAGGTTTATGCGATCGAAAAAACGGTTTTTGGCACTTCTGCGATCGAGTTCAACTACGGCCGTTTTGGGCTGCAAAATGTGTTCTCGATTTACGGAACCGCCCCGGAAATTTTGCACCGCTTGCGTCCTCCTCACCGGATTTTTATTGGCGGTAGTGGGGGAGGGTTGACTAAAATTTTGGGCGTTTGCGCGCTGCGGCTGCTTCCTGGAGGCTCGATCGTGCTGGCTTTGGATGCTTTTGAGGATATTGCTGTTGTTTTGAGCTGGATGGGCGATCGGGTGCGCCGGGAACCGCACTGGAGTTACCGAATCGTGCAAGTGCAGTTATCGCGTTCTGTGGATCGGGGGAATTCAACTCGTTTTGATGCGTTGCGGCCAGTTTCGATTGTGACGATCGATCGACATTTGAATTAATGTCTGATTTTTAACCGCAGATTAATGGCTGTGTTATCTATGTTTTTGTGGTAGTTTTTGTTGTCGCTTTATGGAATCTAATCTTTTTTTTACCGCAGAGGGCGCAGAGAACGCAGAGGAAGAGAGGAAGACAATAGGTAGTTTTAAATGGGTTTGGGGTATTAGGTTTTAATTTGTAATTAAGAACAGTACGGCTGCTGTTGCTAGCAATAACAGAATTCCGGCTGCACCTGCTAGCGGCTTGGCGGCGATTCCTGTAATCCATTCTGGTACGGTAGAAGTAGGTTTAATTGCGCCTTCTGTATCTACGGTAGTTATACCCCAAATCCAAGCTGCGTGAATGCCGATCGCCAATCCTAAACTGCCATTGTCGGCGATGCGGGCTAATGTTAAAACCATCCCCATGAGCCACAATCCGGGCAGTTGCGGTAGAGTTTCTTTGGCGGCCCAAATTAGATGGGCGATCGCAAAAATGAAACTGGCGATCGCTGCTGCGATTAGCACTGAGTAATCTTGCTGGAGGATTGTTTGCAAGCAGCCGCGAAAGATTAACTCTTCTGTGGCGCTAATCCACAGTGCTAATAACAGAGTCAGCAGACTAGCAGTGTTAAAAATTAAAGTCCAAAAATTATTTTTTTTTTCGCCTGTTTCGTTGGAAATTTCGCTGTTTTTTAGCTCGATCCACCCTGCGGTTAATTGCAGACCGAATAAAATTACTAAGCTGATTATTCCTAATCCTAATCCCCGCAGTAATGACATCAAAACTGCGGGTTGCCAATCCCAACCCCAGTTAACAAAAGATGTGTTTTCGATCCAACTTGTCGCCCATAAAATGAAGGGGACAATCACGTAGAGGGAAGCTAGCAAAGGTAGTTTTTTGTTTCCCAGGGGTTGGGGTGGATGCCATTTGAGGGCGATCGCCAGCACAATCGCTGCGGGAAGCCACACCACAATCCAAGTTGAGAAAAACAAGATTATTTTGACAATTGCTGGTATTGACGGCGACAGCAGTCGCAGATTGTTTATGCTATTCCACATTGAAGGGGCTGCAACTATAATACTGTTGGCTGTTGACTGTAATACTGTTGGCTGTTGACTGTTGACTGTTGACTAATAACTAATGACTAATAACTAATGACTACCGACTAATGACTACCGATCGAGCTTGCGCTGAAGTTGCCTCAGAGACTGGTACATTTCGGGCAAGCGGTTGTAGACGGCTGCGGCTTTGAGAAATAGTTTGTGGGGAATTGCTGGAACTCCCGTCACGATCGCACCTGCGGGCACGTCGTTGTGAATTCCGGCTTTAGCAGTGGCGATCGCCCCATCTCCGATTTTAGCTTGATTAGCAATTCCCACTTGACCTGCCAAAATTACATTGTTGCCAATTTTTACCCCGCCGGCCATGCCGACTTGAGCGGCAAGCGCACAATTTTTTCCTACTTGACAGCCATGACCTACGTGTACTAAATTGTCAATTTTTGTATTTTGGCCGATGCGGGTTTCTCCGACAGCGGGTCTGTCGATCGTGCTGTTGCAGCCAACCTCAACGCCCTCTTCTAATACAGTGCAGCCAGACTGCTCCATTTTCACCCATCCTGTGGCTGTCGGCACGAACCCAAAACCTTCGGAACCGATCGCCGCACCGCTGTGAATCACGCAATTTGCCCCGATGCGAGTACGTTCGTGAATGACACAATTAGCGTGTAAAACAGTGCCTTCGCCTATTTCCGCATCTGGGTAAATTACGACATTTGGGTGAATGCAAACGTTGCTGCCAATTTTGACTTTTGCTTGGATAACGACGTGGGGGCCGATATAGACATTTTCACCAATTTCTGCTGAGGGGTGAACGACGGCTGAGGGATGAATTTCGGATGCTGGGCGAAACGGTTGATAGAAAATGGCGATCGTTTCAGCAAACAGCAATCGCGGATCTGCTGCGGCAATCCAAGCAATGTTGCGATCGTCACATTGAGCTTGGAGGTTTTCATCTAAGGGCAAAATTAAAGCCGAAGCATTTGTAGTGGCTGTATGAACGGCAAATTTAGCACCTTCTATGTAACTGATTGTGCCCGATGCAGCTTCATCAACAGGGGCAGCGCCTGTAATATCGGGATCGGTAGCAACCGACGCTGTGAGGGTGCGACTGGTGGCCAAGTTAAGTTTTTGTACTATTTCACTAAACTTCATCTATAAAAATTTGTTGTTAGCACAGATGGATCATAGTTAAAATTACCAGCTTTGGAGCACGATCTGAGCAGTTGCCATTTAAAAAACAAAAACCCCGGTTTCTTGAAGAAATCGGGGTTGTAGCGCTTGATTATTTTTGGCAATTATTGTACAGAAACTGCATCTACGTCAACAGTGCTGCCTTTGGCTTCAGAAGGGCTGCCGGTGGCTTCGGATGCTGAGGCTGTGTCTGTTTGGCGGGATTTAAAGTAGTCGATCGCCATCTGGGAAACTTCGGAAATCAGCAAGACAGCAATTGCCACATCGTCAATTTGTCCGATGACGGGGAGAAAGTCTGGGGCAATGTCGATCGGGCTTACCAAATATGCCAGCGTTCCCAGAATAATCCACCAGCGGTACTTGGGGTTGCGGAGGGTGTCGCGGTACCAGTTGTAAACAGATTGTATAGAAAAGTTCATGGGGTTGTCCTCTACTTATATTTTCAATCTTGACAAATTGTCGCTCGAAATGCTTGTGGAGATATCCCCCCTAGGGTTGGCAAGAGACTTCTACCTGGGAGTATAGGGAATTGGGGAGGGAGAAGTTGTCAAGCTGTGTGGAAAGGGCGGGGACTCTTGACAACGCGCCTACAGAAACCTGACAGATGAAAGCCGATGGAATTAATCTGTGTTTATCTGCGTTTATCTGCGGTTTAAAAAAACATTCATATTGTTGACGGTAGCTTCGGAATCTATTACTTTTATATCGCGATTAAAGCAAGTTACTTAGATTGGGATTTTGCAACCACAGATGTCAGCAGATAAACACAGATGAACACCGATGGGATTTATCTGTGTTTATCTGCTGTTTAAAAAAATCTTCCTATCTCTCACTCACGAATTTTGAAATATCCATTTTTGGTCGCCGATCGCAATTTCGCAGCCATTTGGAAGCCAAAAAGGCTCGTTAGCCGCCAGCCTCTGCCCACCCACAAAAGTGCCGTTGGAACTGCCGCTATCGACAAGCTGATACCGCTGTTTGCCAATTTCGTCATTGGCCCGGCGGATTTGAGCGTGGTAGCGCGAACTTTGCGGATCTTGTAATACTAAAGTGTTGGTTGGTTCGCGTCCAATTGTAAAGGGATTGGCTGTTAGGGCGATCGCCTCTCCAGAAAGTTTGTAGATTAAATATGCGGTTGTTTTGCGATCGCTGCTTGCGAGTACCGTTGGTGCAAGTTGGGGAGGATTTCTCCCAGGAGGGAGACTGTTTTGAGCGAGTTGTTGTGTCAGTTGTTGTAAATCTCGATCGAACCCGGCTGCTGTGTCAGAAGCGGGAAGACTAGCAGGAGAATTACCTGAAATTAAGTTTAACTGCTGTACGGGAGATTGAGGAACAATCGGGCGGCCGGCTTCTGCAATTCTCATTTGCAGGGCGGCGGCATTTTCTGCTTCTTGTCGGGCACTCATTCCCTCAACTTGGCGAATAACTCCGTTGGTTTCGGGAAAGCTGACATCGCCAATTCGCACGTCTTCTAAGTTAAAACCTAGAGTATAAAAATCTTGGACGCGATCGAGCAAATTTTGGCGCAGCAACAGCCGTCCTTGACTGATAAGCTGTTGTAGGGGTATTTGCCCGATCGCTAATCCCATACAATCCTTAACTGCACTTGCTAAAACAGCGAGAGGATCGGACAATTCCAAAGCTACTCGTTTCGGATCTATAACTTGATAAATAACCGTCAGAGTAGCATCAATTAAAAACCGATCCTTAGACAAAAAATCTCCGTGCGACTGCACGTCCAAATTGCGGAGTTTGGTGTCTACGAGGACAATTTGAGACTGTTCCAGCAGGGGAAGGGCAAAGCTGAAATGTCGCCCGGATTTTAGGGTACGCACGACTCGGCCGTTTTTGACCAACAGACCCGTGTAACCCGCCCCTATAAAGTCCATACTAAACCCGGCCCAGCGTTCTGGAGTTATCGTTTGAATCAGGGGAGAAGCGTTGTTCATGGGAGGGAGTTGAGGGAGGGGAGATTCTATTTTTAGGGTAACAAATTGCTGGGGGCGAGCGATCGGGCGGTGTGCCGGTTTCGCAACCTCTATTCTATACTTCTAGACTCCCCTCGATTCAGGCCGGACTGGATCTAGTTGGCATCTAGTTGATGGTGAGGGCGATCGAAATACTGTCCGTAGGGTGCGTCTGATCGTTCAAACCTGTTGAAATCGAAAGAATTAATGTCTAACGCACCCTACAATTTCCTGTAACTGTGACTATTTGTGCTAATATTAAAGAGCTTAAAAATTACCAATTAATAGCCTTTAACTATAATGTCTAAGGAATCCGTCATCACAGAACATATCGAAATTACGCCTGGGGTACTTGGTGGTAAGCCACGCATTGCTGGCCATCGAATTGCTGTAGCACACATCGCCGAAATGTATCTGAAAATGGGAATTTCTATAGAAGAAATTGCCGGCAAGTATGACTTACCACTTGCCTCAGTTCATGCTGCAATGACCTATTATTACGATCGTAGAGAAGAAATCGATCGTCGCACGGCTGAAAGTCGAGCTATTGTGGAAAAATTAAAGCGCAACAGTCCACCATCTCCCTTACAAGAAAAATTGAGGGCAATTAGAGGTGAGTGAGCAAATTCCTTTTCATTTAGACGAACATATTGACTCTAACATTATGCGCGGTTTGCGTCGTTACGGGATAGATGTGACGACAACAGTTGATGCGGGGTTGCGTACTAAAAGCGATGAATCACACCTAGCGTTTATTCGCGAACAGCAGCGCGTGATAGTAACTCACGATGATGATTTTATAATTATGGCAAGTGATACCAGCGATTATCCGGGAATTGTCTATTGTCCTCCTAATTCTAGTTCTATTGGCGAGATTATCCGTAGTTTGATTTTAATTTATGAAGTCTATACACCTGAAGAAATG
Source organism: Microcoleus sp. K1-B1 (assembly GCF_036704705.1). Taxonomy (NCBI): domain Bacteria; kingdom Bacillati; phylum Cyanobacteriota; class Cyanophyceae; order Oscillatoriales; family Microcoleaceae; genus Microcoleus; species Microcoleus sp. K1-B1. The sequence goes on from NZ_JAUBSH010000100.1 coordinate 12,390, forward strand.
ATCGGGAGGATTGAATATATTTGACATTATTGTAACGCGATCGCACTTTCGGAAAATAAGGGCGATCGCACTTTAAGATTGAGGAGGGGAGAGGGGCGATCGCAATGCTGGAAAAAAAGATCGATTCCCTGTAAGGTACAATAATAACCAGAAGTAAATAAGTTTCTGAATAGAGAGTATGAATCTTGAGCGATCGCAACAAAGAATTCGAGTTTTGATGTCACGGTTTGTTGAGCAGGTTAGGAGTGCAACAGCCATGCAAAAAACAGACATTAATAAACTTGCTCAAACTATATTAATTCCTCTCCTTGCTGAAGTTTATGGCTATCAAAATCTGAAGGATTTGGATTTTACAGAAGGTAGTAATTACCCCAGCGTTGATTTAGGTGATGAAACTGCAAGAGTGGCTTTTCAAATTACATCCACGCGTGGTATTGAAAAAGTCAAACATACATTAACCGAGTTTGTTGAACACAAACTTTACGAAAAATACGATCGGATAATTATTTATATAATCACAGACAGACAAAAAGACTACTCCGATACAGAAATTAACAAAATAATTCAGGGTAAGTTGAGTTTTGATGTTAAAAACGATATTTGGGATTATCGGAATATCCTTGGAGAGGTTGCTAAATTCCCAATTGAGAAAGCCCGGGAAGTTGAAAAACTTTTAGAGGCAAACTTTGGTGAAGAAAGAAAAGAACCTGACTGGGAAGTAGTTGATAAAGTTGAGCAAATCATCAACGAATCCACTGAGTTGTTTGTAGGAGGTTCAGAAAAATTCCAAAAACTAGACAATTTTTTAGCTGATAACTCTAGGGGTGTAATGCTCGTGACGGCTGGTGCTGGTTTTGGTAAAACATCACTTTTGGCTAACTGGGTAGATCGGGAACGGCAAGGTAACAGATGTTTTATTGCCTATCATTTCTTCAGCCAACAATATGATAAAACCCGCTCTGTTAAGAGTGCTTATTGGAATTTATTACGACAAATTTATATATATTACGAACTCTACCATGAGCAACTACCAAACGAACAAGAGGAGTTAAGGAACAGGCTATACAACATATTAAAAGAGCGTGGCGCCCGGCAAGATAAGCCCTTAGTCATTGTTATAGATGCCTTAGATGAAATCGACGCAGCCGCAATGCCCTTCTCGCTACCATTTCTCACTCCTCTGCCTCAGAATGTATTTGTTATTGTGTCAGCGAGAGCAGAACCCGAGGAAGAGCCAAAATATCTAGAAAACTGGACAGAAAAATCGCAAAACTTGCACCTTAAGTATTTGCCAAGAGAAGCGATCGCAGACTGGTTACGAGAAACGGGTGACGGTGAGTTAGCAGTATTTGCCGAAGATACAAATTTCGTTACCCAATTAGATGAAATTACTCAAGGCTTTCCACTTTACCTGAGTTATCTAATTGATGAGTTGAGTCATGCAGTAAAACAAGGAATCGATCTGCACTCCATTTTAGCGCGAACTCCCAAGGGCTTTTCTCTCTATGTAAAGCAGCAGTTTCAACAACTGGCAAATGTAGCACAGATCAGGCAACAACCAGAAGTCAAGGAATTGTTCGCCTTGCTGTCAGTAGCATTGGGTGTGCTATCAGAAGATGATATTCAAGAGTTAACCAATCTAGATGAATGGGGCTTGCCAGCTTTACCTAGGCAGGTCACTCGCTGGTTCAGTGTTCAAAAAGGTTTCTACAGCTTCGCTCACCCATTACTAGCGAAGGAGTTTCAAAGTGTGTTGAAGCGTCAGTCTTCCTCAGCAATGGAAAATTTAATCAAATACTGTGCTAGGTGGCAGAAACACTCCAGTCCTTATGCTTTGCGGCATTATGCAGAACATTTAAGCGAGGCGAAGCAGTGGGAGGCGTTGTATGTGATCGCTCGTAACAAAGACTTTGCGGTTACTCAAGAAGAACGCTTGCCTGATGAGCCTGATTTACCCTTGAAGACGGTGCAGACTGCATTGTTGGGTGCTGCTGAAACAGATAATGCGACTGGAATGGCAGAATTTATGCTGTTACACGCACGGCGACTGTTGCAAACAACAGCGCAAGATTCACCTCTAGATGCTTTGCAGAAAGGTAGTTTAGAACGAGCGTGGAAACTGACAGATTTGTATGAAATTGAACCCAGTGTAGTGTGGTATTTATTGTTAGCATGGGAATTGAAAGATACAGGCCAATTGGAGGAAGCCAGGGAAACATTGAAGCGGTTGCAGCAAAAGGAATTGCCTCGTTTGCCAATAAATAGGACTGTTGATGGGCAATGTGATTATGCAAGTTATGCCGCTTATCTCCTCGCGTATATTTTTGAAGTGAATGAGGAAACCTGTATTGCTTTGCATCAAAAACTTTTTGAATATAATACTCGCTGCCAACTTTACCAAGTTCTCATCGATCGCGAGCGCTTTCAAGATGCCCTGAAAATTGCAGAAGTGACTATTGTTGAACTCAAGCAGGTGTTGCCACTATCAAATATATTAAAAGCGCAATTAAAGAAAGAAAATAGTCAAGGAGCCAGAGCTATCTTTTTCAAAATCAGAGCTATCTTTGTCAAAACCTTGGAAATTACAAGAAAAACTTTTCCAAGTATGGCATGGATATGGTGGATGGGTGATTTAGCAAAAGCCCAAATAGAAATGGGAGAGAAGCAGGAGGCAATAACCATCTTTGCTCAAGCTATTGAAAATATTGAAGATAGTCACCAAATTGAAAATCTAAAGCCTCCAACTTGGCTCTGGATTGAAATAGCAAATATACAAGCAGATTTAGGATTGTTTTCCGATGCCCGCGAAACTCTGCAACGAATTGATTTCACAAGTGATTTAGAAGATTCCTTGATATCTTTGGCTGAGGTACAAGCAAAACTAGGGGACAAAGAGCAAGCACAAATTTTATTGAACCAAGCGAAACAACTAGCTCAAAATATTGAATCCAAAAGCAACCAGGTATATGATTTATCTAATATAGCTAGTACGCAAGCTAAGATTGGAGATTTGGCAAAAGCGCTTGAAATGATTGAAGAAAATATTGCAAGTCTTAGCCTTATAGATCGAGAAGGGCTTTTGCTGGAAATAGTCAAGAAGGAAGAGTGCGATCATAGAGAATTTACTGCTGTTCTGGAAACCGCAAATAGAATTTATGAAAAACTTGAAAGTTCTTACCATCGAGAACAGCTTCTCAAGATAATTGTGGCAATACAGGCAAGACAAGCCCAGAAATTTAAAAAAGATTTTACAGCCGCTATGACAACAACAAATAAGATTAAAGAGCCACACTGTGAGTCTCAGGCTCTGTTGATAATAGTAAACGCGCAAGTCGAGCTTAAGTGGTTTAACCAAGCCCTTGAGACTGCCCAAATAATTAAAATTAAAGAAGATAAAGAAAAAGCGCTGCTAGGAATCTTGCAAGAACAGGCATTAGCAGGACAAGTTGAGGATGCGTTGACAATTTATAGTCAAATTCAAGAACGAAGTAAACAACAGGATGCTTTGGTAGCAATCGCCAAAGCCTACGCCAAAGCAAAAAACTTTAGTGATGCTATAAAGATTGCTAACCAACTTTTCAATCCACACAAAGAGGTTGAACTCCTAAAATCAATAGCTACAATACAGTCCCAAGCTTGTCTAGCTAAAGAAGCACGAGATACCTTGGCAATGGGACTCAAAGTTTCATTTAGTTCGGAACGTTCCTACGATCATATTTTTGCTTTAATAAATATCGCAGCCTTACTAATGGAGACTCATCAAAACGAGAAAGGTCTAGCTTATGTTAAAAATATAGATGAATTTTCTAATAATATTAATAATAATTGGAAAGAGAAAGTAAATGTTCTAGCAGTATTAGGTGAGCTTTACGCTAAAGCCGATCGCAGAAACGAGGCCAAAGACATTTTCAATCGAGCGCTTGAAATTGTGCAGAAGGTTGAAAAGCCAATTTCGCCAAGTCATATCGATTTGTTTATTGTCGGAATGTTTACAAAAATAGGGATAGCTCAGGCAAGATCAGGGGAGTTTGAAGCTGCCTTAGAGACAGTACAAAAAATTAAACTTATGCAGGAGAAAGCCTTAGTGCTGAAAACGTTGGCACAGGCACATCCAAATGCAGAACAGAGGGAGATATTAAAGACAGCTCTAACGACTCTTTATGAAGATGCTCTCAGTTCTGTTGATTTGGGATTTGACCATTCAGTCACAATTATGAGTTCCATAGCAGTAGCTCGAAAGGAACTAGGAGAAAGGGAAGAAGCATTAGCTATTTTTGCTGAGGCTTGTGAGAGAGTAAAACAGGAGAAAATCAAGGTAATAAAGACCAATCCAGACTCGCTTCTATCAACAGTAGCAGTAGCCGAAGCAGAGGCAGGAGAGATTACTCTTGCTTTGGAGAATGCAGCCAAGATTGAAGGTGCATTTGAGCAAGTAAAAACACTCTCGAAGATAGCATCGTTTCAGTGGAAAAAAGGAGATAAAGAGGGACTGTCAGCAACGCTTGATGCAGCTTTCAATGTTCAAGAAAAAATTACAGATAAACAAAAGCAAGGGCAAGCACTTTCGCTGATTGCCCAGATACAGGCAATAGCAGGACAAGTTGAACAGGCAATGTGTACAGCAGAACAAATTTTGAATAACCGCAATCAGCTATTGTGCCACATTGCTGCTATTCTTGCTCAGCTAAATGATAAAGAGAGCTTCAAAAAAAAGAAACTATTGATTCCCTGTGCTTACTCCTTGAAAACTGCTTATCAGATGTGCGGGCTTTTAGCGAGGCTGTATCCTGAGAAGGCAGAAACAATAGCAAAAGTGGTGAGTGGTTTGAATTGATGGGTTGGGTGGCTGGGCGCGATCGCCCCTCAACAAACCAATCTAACTGAAGGGCGATCGCCTACAATAGAATCAACACCCCTCATCTCAAACACCATGCAAATTGTTTTGCCTCGTGAAGTCGAAGCCCTCGTGCAGCGCCAACTCACCAGCGGCAAATACAACAGCGCGATCGACGTTATCCTTGCAGCCATTAAACTACTCGAACAACAGCAAGATATTTATCAAGGACGACTGCAAGAACTCCAACGAGACGCACAGATTGGCCAGCAAGCATCCCAACGCGGTGAAGTCGTAGACGGTGCAACCGCAATGGCACAAATTCGAGCTAATTTGCGTAGGCGTAGCCAGCCGTAGGCATCGCGCTACAGTTCAAAAGAAACATGAGTCCAAAATTTCGCCTCACTCAACCCGCAATCCAAGACATCGAGCAAATTGCAGACTACATCGCTAGTCGATCGGGACTAGATCGAGCCGATCGCTTTTTAAGCAATCTTGACGCTAAATTCGCCAAAATTGCTCAATTTCCCAATATTGGACGACAAAGACACGAAATTTTACCATAGCTTCGCAGCCTCTCCATACACAACTATCTCATCCTCTATATGCCGATCGGACAGGATGTAGAGATTTTTCGAGTAGTCAGTGGTTATCGAGATTTATCATCCCTGTTCACCGATGCTGATGATTGAATTTAACTAAACAACGATCGCCCTTTCCTTCACCTGACCAAAAAAGCCGCACACTCAACATGAGAAGTCTGAGGAAAGAAATCCGCCGGCTGCACTCGCGCTAACTTATAATCCCCATTTTCGCACAAAATCTTCAGGTCGCGAGCCAAAGTAGCAGGCTTGCAGCTAACATAAACAATGCGATTTGGTTTGATTTCCTTGATAGCTTCCAAAACCGCGCGATCGCACCCTTTCCTCGGCGGATCTAGCAGCACAATATCCGGTGTCAATCCCAAGGAAGGCAGCAAACTCTCTACAGTTCCGGCCTGAAACTCGACATTTCTCACGTCATTTAACTCAGCATTTAATCTGGCTTGTTCGATCGCCGTCGGTTGCACTTCTAAACCTATCGCTATTTTTACTTGTTTTGCCAGGGGTAAAGTAAAAGTCCCAATTCCGCAGAAAGCGTCAACCAAAATCTCGTTTCCCTGCAAATTCAATTCCCCTACCATCACCTCTAACAACGCTTCAGCAGCCTCTGTATTAACCTGAAAAAAAGTATCGGCCCTTAGCTGAAATTTCAAACCAGCAAAGCTTTCTCGCAGATAAGAACGACCCGCAATGCAACGAGTTTCGGCACCAAAAATCACATTAGTTTGAGCGGGATTTATATTCAAACAAACCCCTGCAAGTTGAGGATATTGTTTCAGCCACTCTGATGCTTGCTCTTCGAGTCCCGGCAAGTCTCCAGTGCGAACTATTAAAGTTAGCAGCATCTCCCCGGTGCGCCGTCCGATTCGCAAGGACAAGTGACGCAATTCTCCTGTATGTTTCTTTTCGTCGTAGACTGGCCAATCGCGCCAGTGGATGTCTTCTTTGACTTCCTTTAACAAAGGATTGAGGCGCGGATCTTGCACAGGACACTGATTGAGATTGACTAATTTGTGGGTGCTTTTTTGATAGTAACCTGCTTGGACTTGACCTGTTGCAGATATTGCCACGGGATAAGTCGCTTTGTTGCGGTATCCCAAAAATTGGGGAAATCCCTCGATTTTTCCCGTTAAAATTTCATCCACTTGGGGATTGCTAAATCCGCCAATCCGTTCTAAGGCTTGAATGATTTGATTTTGCTTGGCTGCAAGCTGATATGGATAATCTACGTGCTGCCACTGACAGCCACCGCACTTGTCAGCGACAATGCAGTTAGCTCGAATGCGGTGTTCTGAGGCTTCCAGAAGTGTGTCCAGCTTGCCTGTAGCATAGGTGGATTTGACTTGCACGAGGCGGACAAGGACTCGATCGCCCGTCACGGTATCGGGCACAAACACTACTAACTCACCAAAACGACCAACTCCGTCGCCGGTGTCTGTCAAGTCGGTAATCTCTATCTCAATCAGTTGACCTTGCTGGCAAGGGTTTGCCAATTTCGTCGAGTTTGGGGTGGGGAATTTAGATTTGGTCACAAGTAGTCATGGTAGGATTTAATATGGTAATGCAATATCGCTCTCTCTTTCCTGAGATAAGTCGTAGCGAAGCGGGGCTCCATCCATCGCACTCAAGCTCAATAGCAGGCTGTATTCCTGCTGCTGAACGTCTTGCTGCTAAAGCCAAGCTTCAACCTGCAAGTCAAGCCTGCCGTGAGTTGCCTCGATCGATCCTGTGCGATATGCTGTTGGGGCGAGGTAGCAAAAACTCGTTAAACAGTCAAAGTGTCTGCCGACATCAAAACTCTCACTCGCAGTTTTTGAGTTTTTCCCGCAGTAGCCTGGAACACAGGGAAACTGGCTTGAACATCAAGCATAACGTTTGCGGAGATTTACCCGCTACTTCTAATGTTGATAAATGTTAGAAGCAAAGTAAATCGCCCAATCCAGAATCTCATCTTTAAGGGATGAGAATGTCAATTAATCTTACTCTCAAATATCCTCAATTTTTTTGAATAACAATGAGCGTAGTTAGCCAACTAATTCTCCAAGCCGACGACGAACTTCGCTATCCCAGTACCGGCGAACTTCAAAGCATCAAAGATTTTTTTAAAACCGGAGAACAGCGGGTGCGTATTGCTACTGCGCTGTCTGACAGTGAGAAAAAAATTGTTGAAGAAGCTAGCAAAAAACTCTGGAAAAAACGCCCTGACTTTATCTCCCCCGGAGGTAATGCTTACGGCCAACGCGAACGGGCTTTGTGTCTGCGCGACTACGGCTGGTACTTGCGCCTGATTACCTACGGTATCTTGGCGGGTGACAAGGAGCCGATCGAAAGCATCGGCTTGATTGGCGTTCGGGAAATGTATAATTCTCTCGGCGTTCCTGTTCCTGGCATGGTCGAAGCTATCCGCTGTTTGAAGGAAGCTTCTTTGGCTTTGCTCAATCAGGATGATGCTAAGGAAGCAGCTCCTTATTTTGATTATATCGCTCAGGCAATGTCTTAATTGCTTTGGTGATTGCTTTCATGAATGTGGCGGAGCATTCGCGGGTGATTTTTGGGGTGATTTTATCTCGCAATTGCTCGCAAATGTTTCGCTTCTGTTTTTTGGCAAGGAAATCTCCCTCATTTCTGCTAGGAAGCAATCCAGTTTAAGCTTTCCCAGATGTTGAGTTCGTCTTGTCTTTCTATGCACATTTGATTTAAAAAGTCAAGTGTTTTTGGGAGAGATTGTTTTTTGAATTTCCGGCTGTCGTACAGAATGGATGTTTTGAGCTGCGAGAGTTCTCCAAGGGTGGGGCAGGTTTGGATGTGATGGGCGATCGCATTTTGCCATTCTTCCAGCCTGCGGTAGCTGACAAACAGGCCGCCTCTATCCCGATGGTGGACGAAAACCACGTAAGCCCAGGATTCGACTCGCTTAATCAGGTTTTGGCTGATTTTGAGCAGTTGGGCGATCGACCTGACGGTGATGCGGAGCTTTTTCGAGGGTTGGATGCGGCGAAATAGTGCTGTCATGGCTGTATACTCAGGGCTTGAGAGGCAAGTTCGGTTTAGAGTCAATTACATATTACTATATCAGACTCTTATTGCACAAGTGCAATAAAATTAATTTAAACTTCTTCAGCTCAGATGTTGCTCGTGCAACCCTCAATCATTGATGCTGTGCTAGTTTGAGAGTTAACGTAGGTGGGAAAAATGTCAGGACTCTCTAACAAAGCTGTGGTAGACAAAGAGCAGGAATTGCGTCCCGTTCGCTTCACTGAAACGGGGCGGATGCGTTTGGGGAAGATTTTAAAAGCAGCAAGACAGACAACAGGCTGGTCTGTCAGCGAAACAGAGTTCAAAACCAAGGGATATGAAGAGGCGCTGTTTACAGCTACACATCAACCCGTACCCAAAGATGTGGGTATCAGTGCCGCAACAGTCAACCGTTACGAACGCGGGAAGCTGGATAATTTGGATTGGCGATCGCTCTCTCTGTTATGCTTTGTCCTCAAGCCGATCGATCCGGTGACTGGGGAAGCCCTGGAACCGACAAATGCGCTTTATATCGCCTGCGAACATCCGCCGTACAATGACGCGAAGCTTTACGAGTAGTTGGTTGCTGATATCTGAACTGATGCAACCAAATTCTTGAGATGGGGAGTTTTGAACCGCAGATATTAGCGGATGAACGCGGATGTCTTTTTATCTGTGTTTATCTGCGGTGATTGATTACTCAGCGCCCTTTTCCTTTTGTTTAGCAATTAAAGCTTTCGCTTGCTGCCACAGAGATTCTAACTCTTCAGGGGCATAATCTGACAAAGGTCGATCGCACGCAGCCTCCACCTTCGCAAACCGCTGTACGAAGCGATCGTTTGTTCCTTGCAAAGCAGCCGACGGATCTAAATCGTACCAGCGAGCTAATTGAATCAACACAAACATAATATCTCCCAATTCTGACTGCTGCGCTGCCTTATCCTCGTGTTTGAGAGCGTGTTCAAATTCTGCCATTTCTTCGTGAAATTTATCCCAAACGCCCTCTACACTGTCCCAATCAAAACTCACTTCCGCAGCTTTTTGAGAGATTTTCATCCCGGCGGTGATCGGCGGCAAAGTGCTGGCATAACGGCTCATTTTTGAGGCTAAAGTTGGCGGCTTTTCCGCAGTTGTGCCTTTTTCTGCAGCTTTGATTTTTTCCCAGTTTTCGTTGACTTCATCGACGCTGTTGAGTTCGACATCGCCAAAGACGTGGGGATGTCGCCGAATTAGTTTTTCTGTGATGCCCGCAGCGATTTCGGCGAAGGTAAACTGATTCGATTCGCTGGCAATTTGTGCTTGCAGAATTACCTGTAACAGTAAGTCGCCCAATTCTTCGACGATCGCATCTTTATCTCCTTTGCGAATCGCGTCGGCGGTTTCATAAGCTTCTTCGATGATGTGAGGAATTAGAGTTTCGGGAGTTTGGGCTAAATCCCAAGGACATCCGCCGTCTGGCGATCGCAATTTAGCTACAACTTCTATAAGTTCTTCGAGTGCTGTGAGCGATCGACTGTGGGAATTAGACATCGGAATTTACCTTTTAGATTTGCTGGAAGTGCGGCGGGGAGGTTGGCGTTTGCGCCTCTTAATTGTGCCAGGAGGCCGCAACCCGCTCAATCCTTTTTTTTTGAATCTTTTGTAAGCCGAGCCTCCCCAATCGCTCAGATAGTGGCTCATAGCCCCCAATTCTAGACCGATGTAAACGGCTAAAATTTCGATGTGGTGTTCCCAAATCGATCGCCCGTAATTCAAAACCACATCCTGCCAATTCCCGCCTAAGTTCCCGACTTTTTCGGCAATTGCCAATCCCACGATTCCCAGAACCGCGATCCAGATAGCGAGGTACAAGATTCGCAAAGCAGTGCCGATCAGAGGGCCGTGAGACAAAAAAGAGCGGTGGCGCAGGCTTTTTTGGTACGGGAGCCAAATCGGTTTAAACCATCCCCAGCGCTGATACTGGCAGGAGTAGATATCCAAGTCGGGGCCAAACATCAGCCCGCCGAATAAGAAACTTCCGGAAACGAGCAAAGTCAGGTTGCTGCTCTGAGTCTGGCCAAAGGTGAGGGCTGCCACCAGGGGCAAACTCCACATGGTTATTTGATCGTGGGTGCGGCCAGAGGGCATTTAAAGTTTATGATTTTTTTTACTTGATCTTTCTGAGTTACTGTGATATGATAAATCCTTGTGAGTGCAATTGGGTGATTAGCTCAGTGGTAGAGCGCCTGCTTTACACGCAGGATGCCGTAGGTTCAAATCCTACATTACCCATCCGATAACTCAATATCAACAGTTTCAGCCGTTTTTAGCCGTCAAGCCGAGAACGGCTGTTGCTGTTGAGGGTTGAGTGTTGAATTTGGTGACTAAATTTAACATTCTGTGGCGGATGTCTCAAAAGTTGGCATTCAATGCTAGAAAATTAATTTATTGATTTTCTTTTTTAGAACCGTGTATATGAAGCCTAAAATAACTAGCCCGATCGCTTGGCAGCAAGCTGAACTGCTCATGCAGCCAGCGATGATCCGAGTGCTCGACAACATCCGCAAACAATTAGAGGAGTCAGTTTGGACGGGCACTTATCAAGAAGTGCAGATTCCCATTCCTGGCTATCAACTACTTTTAGAGCTTCAAGGCGAGCAAAGATGTATCGATATTTGGGAACTTTGCTATCGAGTCTGCTTTGTCAACTACCAGCCCGCCCACACTCAAATCCAAAGCCAAGAAGTTGTAATTGATACTAGCTTGATTGATGATGAGACTGGCGATGTAGATTGGAATCGTCTTGATGCTAAAGCCAGCCAATTAATCCAAGAAATATTCGCTAATTTGGACAAATAGTCAGTTGTTAGTTGTCAGTGGTGAGCTTTCGGGCCAACAGCGAACAGTCAACAGTCATCAGTCAACAGTCATCAGTCAACACTCATCAGTCAACAGTTAACAGTCAACAAAATCTTATGATTCAGGAATTGCACGACATTCAAGCAGCGGCTGGTGCTACTTTTGCAGAGTTAACAACCAAAGAAATTGTGCCAGTCAGTTTTGGTAACGACGCAGAAGCGATCGCAGCAACGAAACAAGGTGCCGCTTTGTACGATCGCACTCACTGGGGACGCATTCAAATCTCAGACAGCGATCGCCTGCGGTTCTTGCACAATCAAAGTACCAATAACTTTAATATACTCAAACCAGGTCAAGGTTGCGACACCGTTTTCGTCACATCCACCGCCCGGACGATCGATCTCGCCACCGCTTACGCTACAGAAGATGCCGTACTGCTGCTAGTTTCCGCCAACCGCCGCTGCCAACTACTGGAATTGCTCGATCGCTATATTTTCCCAATGGATCGCGTCGAGTTAACAGATTTAACCGATACAACAGTTGCTTTCAGTTTCCTCGGCCCGGAAAGCACTCAACTACTAGAAAAAATCGGAGTTACCGAACTCGAAAATCAACCTTACGCTACTCACAAATTGATAAATTTTGCAGGTATGGAAGTCCGAGTTGCCGTGGGTAGCGGTTTAGCAACTCCCGGATACACGTTAATTGCGCCCGCAAGCGGTGCAGCCAACTTGTGGCAGGAATTAGTCAAAGCTGGGGCCGTACCGATGGGCGATCGAGTTTGGGAACAACTGCGAATTGAACAAGGACGCCCCGCACCCGATTTTGAACTCACAGACGATTACAACCCCCTAGAAGCCCGCCTTTTACACACGATTACCTATGACAAAGGCTGCTACATCGGTCAAGAAACAATTGCCCGGTTGAACACCTACAAAGGAGTCAAACAGCAACTTTGGGGCGTGCAGTTGAGCGGTGCGGTTGAACCCGGAACAGCAGTCACAATCGGAGAGGAAAAAGTCGGCAACCTCACCAGTTTTACGGAAACTGAATCCGGCTTTTTTGGTCTTGCTTACATCCGTACAAAAGCGGGCGGCGAAGGACTGAAAGTGCAGGTAGGAGAAATGACCGGGGAAGTAGTAAACGTGCCTTTTTTAAGTTGGTAAGCTTGTGTTTGTAGTGATGACTTTATTATTCCTCATAATTTTATGAGGATTGAATTCCTCACTACGAACCTATAGGGCCTACTCTACTGGACATCATAAGCTAGATCAGTATTTAACCCACATTCCGCAGATATTCTATCTGATTTAATTTTAAAAAAATTCAGAATTGTCAAAACCTCAAATGATTGCT
>NZ_JAUBSH010000101.1:0-24694 GCF_036704705.1 Microcoleus sp. K1-B1
TTTTTGTGCGTTAGCCTTACTTAATTCAGTTTACCCTCTCCGGGGACTGGAAGAGTTTATTTCTTGGATGTCCCTAAAAATGCAAGAAACCGGGTTTATACTTCCAGAATGATTCTTGAAATGACATATTTTGGTTGCGAAACCCGGTTTCTGCTCTTGCAGCCCGATCGCACTGAAAAACCAAAAAATTGGATAATCTAAAATCTAAAATCTAAAATCTAAAATCGACTCGCCTGCACCCAAAAACCAAAAAATTGGATAATCTAAAATCTAAAATCTAAAATCGACTGAGCCGATCGCCCCGGAGATGTAAAACCTATACGTAGTAGTAGTTTAGATGCTCACAGGGCGAGGCAAAAATCCCCAAAATATGCTAGAAACTATCAAAAAATGGGTCGATCGAGAACGCCGAGTATTGATTACTGCGAGTGCCGTTGCTAGTACGGTCATTGTAATGCGCTGGTTCGGATGTTTTCAGGTGTGGGAATGGGCTGCTTTCGACCACTTTGTGCGCTGGCGGCCGGCCGAACCCATTGACTCGCGCATCGTGATTGTAGAAATTAAGGAAGCTGACTTGCAAAAATACGGCTACCCAATTTCGGATGCTGTCTTGGCCCAATTGCTGCAAAAATTGCACGCGGGCAAGCCGCGGGCGATCGGCCTCGACATTTACCGAGATTTGCCAACTCAACCGGGTAACGCCGAATTGCTCAAAACTTTTAAAACTATTCCCAACTTAATCGGCATTGAATTGATGCCAGACGAAACCAGGTTAGGAGTTCGCCCGCCTCCGGTACTTGACAAGCTCGATCGCATCGGTTTCAACAACGTTGTTATCGACGCTGACTCAAAAGTCCGGCGAACTTTGCTCTATGCTTGGCCCGGAGACGGCAAAACTCATCAAAGTTTCGCACTCAGACTGGCTTTGCTTTACCTCAAAAGCGAAGGAATTTCCCCTCAACCAGCAAGAGTCAATCCTAAATACTTGCAGTTAGGCAAGGGGGTTTTTCGACCTTTTCAACCGAATGACGGTGCTTACGTTCGATCGGACAGCCGCGGGTATCAAATTTTGACCAACCTACGCAGCCCGCGAGGCAGTTTTCGCACTGCATCGATAAGCGATGTGCTTTCGGGCACAGTACCTGCTGATTTTGTACGATCACGCGTTGTCTTGATCGGCTCAAATGCCCCCAGCCTCAGAGACTTTTACCAAAATGCTTACAGTTCCGGTTGGTTTGGTCCTCCCCAGCAAATACCGGGAGTCGAGCTTCAGGCTCATTTCTTGAGCCAAATTTTGAGTGCAGCCATCGACGGGCGCGGGGGTATCAATGTTTGGCCAGAGGCTGTGGAGTTGCTGTGGATTTTACTGTGGTCTTGGGCGGGAGCAAATGTGAGCTGGAATTTGCGATCGCTTGGTCGATCGGCTTATTGTTTATCAAGTATCTGTCTAGGTCTCAGTGCCAGTTTATACTTAGCATTCTTAGCAGGTTTGTGGCTACCGTTAATTCCTCCAATCCTCAGTCTCGTGGGTTCTGGTGTCGCAGTTGTGGGTTATCTGGCTCACTTGCAAGAAGAATTAAAACGGTCTAAAGAATTTTTACAATCGCTAATCGATACAATTCCCGACCCCATTTTTGTCAAAGATCGAAATCACCGCTGTGTAGTTTTGAATCAGGCATATTGTCGGTTTATTGGCTATCCATTAGAAATTTTAACTTGCCGAACCGATTACGAGTTATTTCCCCAAGCCGAAGCCGAGATATTTTGGCAGCAAAACGAATTAGTATTTCAAACTCACCAGCCGCGAGAAAATGAAGAATATTTTACAGACGCTCACGGAATTACGCATCTGATTGCGACTAAAAGATCCCTGCATAAAGATGCTGCAGGCAACCTATTTTTAGTCGGAGCAATCAGAGATATTACCGAGCGCCAACTTCGGGCAAATGCCCTAGAACAAAAAAATGCTGAGCTCAGCCACCAAGCTTATCACGATGCCCTTACAGGTTTGCCCAACCGCCAAATGTTTTACGAATGCTTGCATCGGTCTCTAGAAATAGCCTCCAGCAATCAGGAATTGGTAGCTTTACTATTTTTAGATTTAGATGGATTTAAGTCAATCAACGACACTCTCGGACACAATGTGGGTGATTTACTTTTAAAAACAGTTGCCAGTCGGCTCAAAAAATGCTTGCGCGGCAGCGATACTATCTCGCGGTTGGGCGGCGACGAGTTCACAGTCATTTTGCCCGCAATTCCAGGCCGTGAGGAAGCTGCGAAAGTAGCTGAAAAAATTTGCGCCGCCATCATGCAGCCTTTTATTTTAGAAGAACATACAGTTTCTGTAACTACAAGTATTGGCATTAGTTTATATCCCATTGACGGTCAAGAGCCAGAGATTTTAGTTAAGAATGCCGATGTTGCGATGTATCGTGGTAAGGAGCGGGGGAAAAATCAATATCACTTTTATTAATTAAGAGCAGTTAAAAACATAATGCAACTGTAGCTAAAGTTCCGACCCGCTCTTGATAAGTCATTTGTAATTATTCATTTTTTATATCTAAAATCTCAAGTATTTCAGACATAATTTGAGTGATTTTTATACTTCAAACCTTAATTAACCCGTGAGGGAGATATTATTTCAGGCGTCCCCTGAACAGCTAATTTAAAAATAGCTCGATCCTCAAACTGCAAGGCCTCTAACCTTTTTGAAACCGTTCAAAAAAATGTCCAAAGTAGTGAAATCTCAAATCTAAAATTACGTAAATTAAAACCCTCTAATCTGTCATCTGCCATTAGATAGAGTTAGTAAAAGATAAAACTTATGAGAGCAACTTGCCGTCTCATCTAAATGAGGTTACAAAATTTTAAAATAAATCACAACCTGAAACCAAATTTAAATCGCCAAAAAGCCTTAATGTCAAAAAATTTATGTAAACTTATGAAACTTAATTAAAGTAAATGTAAAGATATCAGTGGAAATACGGAAATTGATAGATATAATAGGTGGTACAGACGTGGATCTATTGCGGTGATTGGAATAAGGCGGTGAATACTATGCGTACTTTGATTCAGCTCACAACAACGGCAACCCTCGCTGCTTGCCTGCAAGTGAATGTAGTCGGCACTGCAAATGCGGCTCGACTTACCAGCAGCTCAACTAGCAATTTCACAAAAGCCCGTAGCGCGGGCAAGATCCGGACGCCATCGACCCCCAGAGTTGGGACAGTTACACCAACCTCTAGCTTGGCAAATCCCCAACAATACGAACCACCCCCGAACGGGAGCCCCGAAAGTGACGGTACGGGAACGCGCTGACCCCAAATTTTCAATAAATTTTCAATCTTCTATTCGCGGAGATTTGTACCAATTTGATTGGTTAATTAAAGTATGGCTGCACCAATCCGGATCGGTGAGGGGATAGTCCACTCGGTAATGACCGCCGCGACTTTCGGTGCGAAACGCAGCACTTTTGACAATTAAATAGCCGATATCCAATAAATTCCCAACTTCTCCCCAATTTCGCAAAATTGAGCTATTCTCCGTCTTAGCAGGGGAAAAATCAATAATTTGTCCGGGTCGTAAATTATCAAGCGTTTGACTCAAAGGCAAGGAAGCAAATTCTTGCCGCCAAATTTCAAGTTGGACGATCGCCCTTTCCAAATCCCGCTGTCCCCGGCAAATGCCGGCACTCTGCCACACCAAATTCCGCAATTCAACCCGCAACCTTTCGATCGCCTCAATGTCCTGTTCAGAAATCGATTTTTCCCAGATTTCCCCCGCCTCGAACTGATCGGCGAATGCCTCGGATCTTCCATCTTCTAGCTGCAAAAGTCCCATCTGCGCCCCAAAAACCAGACATTCCAGCAGCGAATTGCTCGCCAACCGATTAGCGCCGTGTACCCCCGTGCTCGCAGTTTCTCCCACCGCGTACAAACCCGGAATCGAAGTTTGGTTAAACTTGTCAGCCACAATTCCTCCCATCCAGTAATGGGCCGCGGGCGTCACCGGCACCGGTTCGGAAAAAATATCAATTCCCCAGTCAGCGCACACTTGAATAATATTCGGAAACCTGTAGCGCAGTCTATCGACCGCAATCGGGCGCAAATCCAGCCAAACATGAGGTTCCCCCGTCTTCTGCAAGTGGCGGAAAATAGCGCGGCTGACAACATCCCTAGGGGCGAGTTCCCCGCTGGGGTGAGAGTCAAAAGCAAAACGATATCCCTTACTGTCAACCAAATGAGCTCCTTCTCCACGCACCGCTTCGCTAATGAGAAACCGGGGCGCGCCCGCTGTGCTCAGCGCCGTCGGGTGAAACTGCACAAATTCTAAATCTCGCAGCAGGGCCCCGGCGCGCCACGCAATTGCCACCCCGTCCCCGGTACTTACCGACGGATTGGTCGTTTGAGCAAAAACCTGTCCGCCGCCGCCTGTCGCCAGCACCACCGCTTTGGCCCGCAGCCACTTGACTTGTGAGCCGCAAATCGAGCTAATCCCCTGACACCGCCCGGTTTCGTCTAGCCACAGACTCAAAGCAAAGGCAGGAGATACGAGTTGAATGTTTTTGCGGCTCAATACTTTTGCTGTCAGCGTACTGATAACGGCTTTGCCCGTAGTGTCGGCGGCGTGGAGAACTCGGCGGCGGGAGTGGGCTGCTTCTAGGGTGAGGGCTAAATCTGGCCCGGTGCGATCGAATGCAACGCCCATTTTCACCAGGGAGTCAATGCAGGCTGAAGCTTCCTCGACTAAAAATTTCACCGCCTCCAAATCGCAAAGACCGGCTCCTGCTGCCAGTGTATCTTGAACGTGCAGCGCTGCGGAATCTTCAGGGGCGATCGCTGCGGCAATCCCTCCTTGAGCCCAATCGCTTGCAGAAACAGGCAGGGTATTTTTATTGATCAAGCCCACGTGCAAATGCTCTGGCAGGCAGAGTGCTGTGTACAAACCCGCCGCGCCAGCACCTATTACCAATACGTCAAATTTGTCAGTCATAAGTCTGCCGCCAGTCAATTTTAGATTTTAGATTTTAGATTTTAGATTTTAGATTTGAGTCTACCGATGAATCAGGGAATTTGAACTAATGTCAGTCAAGGGATTTTAGATTTTAGATTTTAGATTTTAGATGAATCAGGGGAACCCGCTTATTTCAATCTAGCGAATTTTGGTCGGCTTTTGCTGAATGATGGCTGAAAGTAAGTCTTGAGAAATTAAAGGCAGAAGTCATCAGCCTATAGAAAAAAAATCTTTTCTTTCTGCCGAATCCTTCTGCCCAATGACTTCTGCCTTCAAATGAGGCCCGCTGCTACCTAGTCGTAGAGACCATTATTCAACCGGTTGTCTCCTTCAATAAAGACTGATTCAACATCAGTTACGGTGAATTTGTCCATGTTAGCTTGCAGCACTTTTTTCTGAGCATCCGTCAAGTCTGAAATATTGAGTACGTCCTCAACATTTTCGTAAGGAGCATTCTTAATAATTAGTCGAGCTAAAGTGGGATACAACCCTCGAAATTCCCGAAAGTCCCGGACGGCGCTGTTGTTCAAATCAAGTTTTTTGCCGTATTCTGTGGCAAGCTTCTCATCGGCGCGATTGGTTCTAGCCGGAGCTTCAACAGCTAGGAGCGAGGATGATGGCAAGACGATACGGCTTAATGACGCCGCGATCGCGCTTTGGTCTCCAGCCCATGCAAAGCAGCCCAGCACTAAGCCCAATACTGCCAATAGACGACCCAATCGTTTCATGAAGTTTTGTCTCCCAATTTCATACACAGCATTTATGTAGAGACTACCATTTTGCTTATGCAGTTTTTCAGATAAATCCGCAATAGGTAGAGGGCTGTTATAAACTTTACATTTGGGGATTGACAACGCAGGCATTATATGATATTAGCCGACTTATGAGCATCGCAGGCAAGTTTATCAAAGGCACTCCAAATTAAAAACTCGGACTGCCATTTTCAAAGGTTAATTTTTGCCCTGCACCCAATTTTCTAGCTATCGAGAACTCTTTCCTTTGCTTTTGAGAAAAGCGTTCAAATCAGCATAAGTACCGCCGTAAGTCACGGTGGGATGGTCGTAACCCTTCAAAGCAACGGTGTGCTGCTCGAAAGCGCCCTGGGCCCCCAATTGCGTCAGGTATTTGTAGGTAGTTTCTCCCACAGCGATATCCTTGCCGAGTTGCTTGGTGCAAGATTCCAGGCGAAATGCTGCGTTTACAGTATCTCCCAAGGCAGTATAGTCCGATCGGTCGCTGCTGCCAGAATTTCCCACCATTGCATAACCGGTATTGATGCCGGCCCCGACTCGCAAAGGAAAAGGCAGAGGGTAACGGCTGCTGAGTTCGTCTGTTGCCTTGTGCAGTTCGCTCAAAGCTTGGCAAATCCGCATCATTTCCTCGCTGCTGACACCGCTGGTTTTGTGGAACCAGACGGCCATGATGGCATCGCCGATGTATTTGTCCACCCAACTGCCGTGTTCGCGAATGATCTGTCCTGCTTTGCGGAACCAATTGCCGATAACTTCCGAGAGGAGGGTTTCGTCTAGCTGCCTAGTCAAAACTGTAAAGTCTCGGATGTCCATTACCATGACGCTAATCAGGCTACGCACCGTCAAAGTCGCCGTAAAATCTTCCGAGTCTGTCTCGTGTATTGGATCGTGCCGGTGGCCGGCGGTTGGGTTGTAGAAGTCCAATTCGGTTTGACCGAAAATAATCCGATCGCCATTTCTGAGAGTGACAGGAATACTGACTCGCCGCCCGTTGACAAAGGAACCATTGCGGCTGCCCAAGTCGATCAGGTAGAACTCTCCTGTCTCCATTTGCTGTAACATCGCGTGATTACGGGAAATCCAGCGATCTGTCAGTACAAAATTATTGTCATCGCTCCGCCCTACTGTCCAGCAATTGCTGCCGGAGAGCGGCAAGTAGCGATTGCCGCCTTCTGTGCGAAGTACCATATGTGGATTGGGTTGCACTCGTCACAACAGTCCTAGAAACGACACAAAATTAACCGATTTGAGATGTGAGACTTCAGATTTTAGATTTTTTAGTCCATCGTGGATGCACCTAGCCCCTGCAGGATTTGTGAACCATAAATTCGATCGAGCGAGCGAAGGTATTTATGATTCGATCTACCAAAGCAGGCAGTAAAAACAGACTGTCTACCAAGATTGTACCTGATCATACTGCCTGCCCCGAAGGGGAGACAACTTTTATTTATTTTGATGGGCCAGAAAAAAGTGGGAAAATGGCTCTTTGGCTAGGGGGCTAGCGTTTACACACAAGTCCGAAATCTTTCAACACCATTCCTGAAACCCAAGTTTCGCATGAATCTCAGAAAGGAAGCTTATTTTCATGAATTTTAAGTTATTGATTCGGCAAAACGAGAAATCAAGATTCTAGGAAACAGGGTTTCTACAATATGGGTCAGCGAGCAACTTGTCTGTACACGGTAGAGCTAGGCGGGGGGTAGGGGGTGTGGGCTGGTATCCAGATCCAGAGTTCTGTCCACTACTCCCTATGGTGTAGGCTGCCAATTTCAACCGGAACAGCCGATCGTACCGACTATTTCCTTGCAACCATCAGACTTAAATTCCGTCCATCGGCAGTAGTGCTAGTTCCTAACGCTAATAATCCCAGCCCTTCATCGCCAATAATGATAGCAGAATCCACATCTCTATCGTGCTTTGTTTTGCAGTTGGAACAAGTCCAGCTACCCACTGCTAACCGCAGGGTACTCCCCAGATTCAGATCTAGGTGGAAACTCTTACTTGATGGTGCAAAAAACCGACCAATGTCTAGGTAAGTTTTACCGTCTCTTTCAGCCTTGTATTTCAACTGTAGGGTCAATTTTGACCATCCGCAATCGCTAATTTATTTGGCTATTAAAGGATTTTTTACGAAGTTATTACCTGCCACATTATCCACCAATATGACTTGGTTTTCCTGCACCAATTGGGGACATATTTTTTCTTGGAATTTCTCACGAGCGTTTGCCATATTTTTGTAAGACATAGCACTATACGGGTTTTCGGGCGACGATTTAAAAATTGATGTTTGCGAGAGAGTTGATGCTGCTTACGGTTTATATTTGGTTTGAAATTTTGTGGTGTATTTTAGCAAAAATAATTCCCATATTACCAGGAAAAATGAGGAATTTCTCACCAACAATTTGTATTTGTTGGGGTGCTGAATTGATTGCTTGTCATGCGTTGACTAGAACTTCGGGAAAGATGTCCGTTCTTTCAAGAAGTTGATGAAGGCTCTGCATAGGTTTAGTGAACTCAACTGATGCAGTTTTGGGTGACAGGGCGATCGCATCTGGTAAATAGCACTTTCTGAAGCCAAACTGAGCTAGCGGGGTAACAAGCAAGCTGGAAAAGTTAGCAGGCAATGGTTTAAGGGAACCGTCTCTGAGCTGATATCTTTTACTGTGCATTGTCCGATCGTAATCATCGTCATTCTTCCTGGGAGTAATAATCATTCTAAACCAACTATTATTTTCAGTATTTTTACTTAAAAATCGGAGATAAATTTACCGCCATCAACTCGAAATAACCGATGTGACAGTTGAGTGTGCGGAAGGGAATTATAAATTTACCTAAATTTTCCTTTTATTCCGGATGAACATAATTAGGTCTAGTAAATTATGTAAGCCTCTACCACGACCAAAAGTTTGGTGTCATTGATGACTGGCTTTGCAAGCACAATAAAAACGGTAAAGCACCAGCAATGGCTACCTAATCAATGCTTAAAAGCCTACAGAGCGTCGTGAGCTAGGTTCGTAACAACTTATTTATCAAGATTTGTAATGAGAACCCCCGAAAACTTCTGCATTCATAAGTTAATAGAATTCCAAGTAAGGCAAACACCCAATACTGTTGCTGCTATTTTTAAAGCCGAGAAAATAACTTATCAAGAATTAAATAATAAAGCCAATCAATTATCACATTATCTGAAAAGCTTAGGGGTTAATTCAGAGACGCTTATTGGAGTATGCGTTGATCGATCGCTGAATATGTTAATCGGACTTCTGGGAGTCTTAAAAGCCGGTAGTGCTTACGTCCCTCTTGACCCAACTTATCCCGAAGACCGGTTAGCTTTTATGTTGGAAGACTCCCAGCTTCCGATACTAATTACCCAAACCCATCTTCTCAGCTCCCTACCTAAAAGAAATGGTATGCGAGTGGTATGTTTAGACTCAGATTGGCAAGAAATTGAGCAATTCAGCCCAGATAATTTAGATAGCGAAGTCACGCCAGATAATTTAGCCTATACAATATATACATCTGGTTCAACTGGTAAACCAAAAGGCGTGCAAATTATTCATGCTGCTGTAGTCAATCTTCTTCTCTCGATGAAAGCAGAACCAGGATTGACAGAACAAGATGTACTACTAGCAGTCACTACGATATCTTTTGATATTGCTGTTTTAGAACTTTTCTTACCGTTAATAGTTGGTGCTCGCGTTGTGATTGTTAGTCGCGCAGTCGCCATCGATCCAATGAAGTTATCTAAAACCATCACTGAATCGGGCGCTACAGTCATGCAGGCAACCCCTGCAACATGGAAAATGCTATTAGCCGTTAATTGGCAAGGCGATCGCAATTTAAAAATTCTTTGTGGAGGAGAACCTCTCAATCGACACTTAGCTAATCAATTGCTAGAGCGAAGTTCCTCCCTTTGGAATATGTACGGGCCGACTGAGACAACTATTTGGTCAACCATTCATCAAGTAGAAGCAGGTGAGGAAACTATACCAATTGGTCGCCCTATTTTAAATACTCAAATCTATCTGTTCAAGTATCCACGCCATTCTCACAATGATAATCTTGAGCTTGTTACTGACGGATCTGAGGGAGAGATTTACATTGGTGGTATGGGAATAGCAAGAGGTTATCTTAACCGTGCAGAGATAAATCAGGAAAGGTTTATTGAGGATACTTTTAACAATGAACCGGGCGGTCGTCTTTATAAGACAGGTGACTTAGCTCGTTATCTTCCAGACGGTAATATTGCGATTATTGGGCGCAGTGATTACCAAGTCAAAATTCAGGGACACCGAATTGAATTAAAAGATGTTGAAGCAGCCTGCTTCGATAATCCTGCGGTGAAGGATGTGGTAGTTGTTGTTAGTGATAATGCTCATGAACACGATTACTTAGTTGCTTATGTGGTGTTGAATTCACCAGAATTAAAGCAGAGTTCAGCAGCCTTTCGAGCAATGCTCAAAGAAAAATTGCCTGAGTACATGATTCCTGCGATTGTGGTCTTTATGGAGGCTTTGCCATTAACACCTAATTGTAAAATAGATCGGCAAGCACTACCGGCCCCAACTCTTGATAATGTTGAAAAATTTGTTGCTCCACGCACGGAAATAGAGAAACAATTGGTTGAAATTTGGGCCTCTGTTTTAGGAGTGCAAATTGGCATCCATCACAACTTTTTTGAGTCAGGCGGAAATTCATTACGCGCCGCCTTATTACTAAATCGAGTATCGCAAGCTTTCCCAGTAGAATTGTCTTTAGATTGCCTCTTCAAATCTCCGACAATTGCTGGATTAGGTGAAGTAATTGAGGCTGTGCAGTCTTCGGGATCTACGGCGATTTTTGAAACAAATATTGCTGACTTATCGGCTGATGCAGTCTTAGATGAAACTATTCACCCATTGACAATTACTAGATTCAGACCGAAGCACATTTTCTTGACAGGGGCAACGGGTTTTGTTGGTGCTTTTCTATTGCATGAATTGTTGCTGCATAATCCCCAAGCGACTATTTATTGTTTAGTTCGTGCTGATAATTTGGAATCCGCAACCTCTCGACTGTGTAGCACTCTGCAAAATTACGAAATTTGGGAAGAAGAATTTAGTAGGAGAATTATCCCCATAATTGGAGATTTATCAAAGCCCTTCTTGGGACTATCGACACCAAATTTTAGTGAATTAGCAGATGTCGTTGATGTGATTTATCACTGTGGTGCTTATGTCAATTTGGTTTATCCCTACACTGCGTTACGGGATGCCAATGTGGGCGGGACAAAGGAGATATTGCGTCTAGCCACCATGACTAAAATTACACCTGTCCACTATATTTCTACTCTGGATGTCTTTCAAGCGTCGAACTATGATGGTATGAAAGTAATTGCCGAAACAGATCATTTACTTAGTGCTGAAGGATATTCCGATGGTTATGCTCAAAGTAAATGGGTGGCTGAAAAATTAGTTATGGCTGCCCGCGATCGCGGTTTACCAGTTTCCATCTATCGCTTGGGAATGGTGACAGGTCATAGCAAAACAGGTGCTTTTCAACTCAGTAATACGATTTGTTTGATAATCAAGGGCTTGATTCAATTAGGGTATGGCCCTGAATTAGATATCAAGATGAGTCTCGCTCCTGTGGATTATATAGTTCAGGTGATTCGGTATTTATCGCATCAACCAGAGTCTCTTAACAAGACATTTCATGTCTTAAGCCCCCATGTATTACCGATGAACGAACTTATCTTGAATCTTAACACCCTTGGTTATGCCCTCCCTTCTATTCCTTACCCGCAGTGGCAGGCAAAACTACTCAATATGTCTCCAGACAATGCTTTAACTCCGATGGCTTCTCTATTTGTCAAAAAAATATCTCATAGCCAAAAAACTTTTATCGAGACAACATCTTTTGTCTATCAAAAGTTTGACGACCGCAACACTCAGGATGGACTGGTCGGTACTGATATTCTCTGTCCTCCCATTAATGAGTCCGTATTAAATGCTTATTTATCCTATTTTCATCGTCAAGGTTTTCTGTGATATAGTAAAACTAAATAATGATGGATGTAAATATTGTATAGTAGTGAGCAGTGCGTACCCCATTCATGGGGTAAAATACAGGGCAATTACTACAAAAAGCTCAGTATTAATTGAAAATTATTAGAGAATAACAAAGAAAATAGTCGGTTAACAGAGTTTGATTTAACTTTACTAAAAAAAATGAAAATAAATTTGTTTTCCACCTTAAAATCATCTGACTCTATCATCTCCCAAACTCGTAACAAAAAAAATCGCTCCCAAGAATCCCTGACCAAACAAACACTCTTGAAGATAGCTTTTGGCATGGGGATGGTTGTTATCGCATCCACCGCTATTAGCTATTTCCAAATAATCTCACGGATTACTGCTAATTCACTCACGCAGTTAGAGCAATACATGGAATTACGCTCTAAACGCGAAAGAGCAATATTTACCTTAGCTGAAGATAACCATAAGTTGCTTAAACAAGCTTTATTAGAGCAACTAAAAGCAGAAGCTGATCGCGACCCAAAAGCTGAATTCGATCAAAACTTTGTCAAATATCCAGATGGCTCAATTCGCAATCGCCCTGAACTATTTCAAATCGACAAGACTGGGGGATTGTTCCTCGGTAAAAATGTTAATGTTGATACTGAGATGCAGCGACGAATAGTTGCTTTATATAAAACAATAAATGCTTATGGCCCAGCATGGCGCAATCGCTTTGCTAACACCTATACGCAAATTCCTGAGAATGGTATGATCATGTATATGCACCAGTATCCCTGGTCGCTAAAAGCACCTTCTAGTGAATCGTTCCGCGTCACAGATGATGAGTCATTCCAAATTACCCGCCCTATCTACGATCCAGAACGCAAAACAGTCTGGACAGGCATATATTACGACCAAGTAGCTGTAGCTTGGATGGCATCCTGTGTGACACCATTAGATGTGGATGGCAAGCATATTGCTACAATCGGGCATGATATTTTAATAGAGGATTTGCAGAAACGGACTATTAATGAAGGACTCAAAGGCACATACAACATGATTTTTCGAGCCGATGGGCGGCTAGTAGCTCACCCAGAACTTATGCAAAGTATTCAAAAGGGAAATGGACAATTCTCTATCGCCCAATCAGGAGATGCTCATCTGCGGCGAATTTATGAATTAGTCACTACTCATAAACAGAAAAATATGATTATTGACAATCCTGACTATGATGAATACTTGGGTGTTACTAAAATTGATGAGCCAAACTGGTACTTGGTCACAGTTTTCCCCAAATCTCTGCTGACCCAAGAAGCCTTAGCTACTGCTCGCATGATTCTAGTGCTAGGGCTAAGTGCATTACTGATTGAAATTATTATTGTGTTCTTAATTTTAGGGCGAGAAATTTCTACACCCCTCAATAAATTAATGGCTGCAACAGAGAGTATTGCTGCTGGCAATCTTGATGTTCAAGTTAATGTAAACCGCCAAAATGAATTGGGTCGTTTGGGATATTTATTTAACAAAATGGCTCAGCAAGTCCGCGAATCTTTTGCCGCGCTTGCGAAAACTAATGAGGAATTGGAACTGCGAGTTGAAGACAGAACTGTAGAGCTTAAACACGCGAAAGAAGTTGCCGATACTGCTAACCGTGCTAAGAGCGAGTTTCTAGCTAATATGAGCCACGAACTACGGACACCTCTCAATGGTATCTTAGGATATGCCCAAATTCTCCAGCGATCAAAACACATAGTTGAGTCCGATCAAAAAGGAATTAATATTATTAACCAATGTGGCTCCCACCTACTGACTCTGATTAACGATATCCTTGATTTTTCTAAAATCGAGGCCCAGAAAATGGAAATATATGCGACAGATTTTCATTTTCCCGCTTTTCTGCAAGCAGTCGTTGAAATTTGTCGGATCAGGGCAGATCAAAAGGGAATTGATTTTATCTATACCATCGAAGGTCAACTCCCAGTTGGGATTTTTGCGGATGAAAAACGATTGCGACAGGTATTGATTAACTTATTAGGCAATGCTATTAAGTTTACGGAACAAGGTAGTGTGAAATTGATAATTACTTCAAAACTCTTGGAAGATGAGGTCAGGCAACTACCTTTGTATCGAATTATATTCCAAGTTGAAGATACGGGAATTGGGATATCGAGCGATCATGTTAAAAATATCTTTTTGCCCTTTGAGCAGTCGGGTAGTATAAAGAAGCAATCAGAAGGGACTGGACTAGGATTAGCTATCAGCAAAAAAATTGTTGATATGATGGGCAGTACCTTGGAAGTTGAAAGTGAATTAGGAAAAGGTAGTGTTTTCTGGTTTGAGATAGATTTACCCGAAGCTAAGGAATGGGCAAAAAAATCTAAAACTTCTGAGCAGGGTGTTATTATTGGTTTCAAGGGCGATAAGCCAAAAGTTCTAGTAGTAGATGACCATTGGGAAAACCGTTCTGTTATTGTCAATTTACTCAGCCCTATTGGCTTTATACTTTTTGAGGCTGAAAATGGTCAAGAAGGACTGGATAAAATTGCTGAGGTTCAGCCAAATCTGGTTATTACAGATATTGTTATGCCGATTATGGATGGCTATGAAATGGTTAAAAGTTTGCGAAAATTAGCATCATCGGCTAATTTATCAGTTATCGTGTCTTCAGCCAGTGTATTCGAGTCTGATCTCCAAAAAAGTATAGAGATTGGAGCTAATGAATTTTTGCCCAAACCTATCGAAGCTGATAGCCTGTTAAATACGATCAAATCTCTCCTGAAATTAGAATGGATATATGAAGATAAATTACAACCGCAAAGCACAAGAGAATTGACAAAACAAGTGGTTGAGATTGTGCCACCTTCGCAGGATGACTTGCTAATCTTGTATAATCTTAGTCGTAAGGGATTGATTAACGATTTACTACAAGAGTTGACGAGGATTGAACTGATAGACAAGGAGTTTATCCCTTTTATTCAAAATATGCGCGAATTTGCTAAAGCTTTTAAGCTTAAACAGGTGCGAACTTACATAGAGCAATTCCTAAATACTCCCTAGCCCCCAAAACTTTTGTAAATTTATGTATCCCGTACCCAGTAAATTATGTATGACTGAAAACTCAGACAATCAATCTATTTTGATTGTAGATGATAATCCCAATAACCTAGAACTTCTAGCCCACATATTGACAGACGTTGGTTATCAAGTTTCCGTTGCTATTGATGGTGAAACTGCGATTGAACAAGTAGAATATCATCCGCCAGAACTAATTTTATTAGATATAATGATGCCGCCCGGTATTGATGGCTTTGAGACTTGCCGACGATTGAAAGCTAATCCCTTAACTTGCGAAATTCCAATAATTTTTTTAAGTGCTTTATCTGATTCCCATAATAAAGTCAATGGATTATCTGTAGGAGCAGTCGATTATATTTCTAAGCCTTTCCAAAGTGAAGAAGTTTTAGCGAGAATTAGAATTCATTTAAAATTATATAATCTAACTAAAAAACTAGAACAACAAAAGCAACTACTAGAAGAAAAAGTTGAATTACGGACTCTGGAATTATTAGCAGCCAAAGAAGCCGCCGAAGCAGCCAACATTGCCAAAAGCCAGTTTCTCGCTAACATGAGCCATGAACTCCGCACCCCTCTCAATGCGATTATTGGCTATAGCGAAATGTTGCAAGAAGAAGCCGAAGATTTAGATCAAAAATTTTTTATCCCTGATCTGAAAAAAATTAACGGTGCAGGCACACATTTACTTGGACTAATTAACGATATTCTTGACTTGTCCAAAATTGAATCTGGGAAGGTTGAACTTTACTTAGAAACTGTTGATATCTCAGATTTAATTAGGGAAGTCATCATGATGATTAAGCCCCTGGTGGAGAAGAATGCTAATATATTGGTAGTTCACTGTGAAGACAATTTGGGAGATATGAAAACAGACTTAACTAAGGTACGTCAGAGCTTATTTAATCTGCTTAGTAACGCCAGCAAATTTACCAAAAAAGGTCAAATTACTATTAAGGTAGAAAAAAAATATAGAAAATCTGCAATAGCGGAGGGAGAAGAACAGAAATCAGCCATTCCCTATATTTTATTTAAGATAAGTGATACTGGCGTTGGCATAGCTCCAGAACGAATGGAAAAACTGTTTCAACCATTCACCCAGGCTGATGCTTCAACTACACGACAGTATGGGGGTACTGGATTAGGGTTAGCAATTACTAGAAATTTGTCTCGGATTATGGGTGGAGATACGTTGGTTGAAAGCGAGGTTGGTAAGGGTTCTACTTTTACTATTATACTGCCTGCAGAAGTGATACTCCCAAAGTAAAACCAGTGATCATAACTGCACTGTAATAAACAATTTTTAGAAGAGTGCGTACTTGACATCCCGCCATTCTTATGAGCATCACCTATTTTTAAGAAATCGGGCAAAACAGCAAGAAGCTGTGGCGTGTCAAAGTCCATTCCCGCAGAAAGGTTTTGAATAATTTTAATAATTTTCTAGCAGGGCCCGAATCAGACTGATTCAGGTCTGTTGTTCTGAGATTAACTGTTGGTGAGGAGTGTAGGGAACCACTAAGAGTAAAAATCCTCTATGCTAGAGTAGGTGCTAAATGCCATAGATCTCGCTTTTGACGGCTTGGTTGTGGCAATCGTTGCGAAATTTATGATAATTTATCAAATTTTTAAAACTAATTTTATTGATTGTTACCGTCTTGTGATAGCTGAGAGATTGGTTATTTCTGGCCTGTCCAACTCGTTCTCCAGCTAGGAGTGAAGACCACAAGGAGGACAGCAAAAAACAACCCTGGCTTTCATTCCACCGCTAAGATGAGTACAGTTATAGCGGGGCACTTCCCGCCGAGTAAGTTAAATTGGAAAAGAATTGTATGTTGGCGAAAAGAATTTTACCTTGTCTGGATGTGAAAGCCGGTCGCGTGGTCAAAGGTGTCAATTTTGTCAATCTTAAGGATGCTGGCGATCCGGTAGAAATGGCTCAGGTTTACAATGATGCGGGTGCTGACGAGTTGGTGTTTCTGGACATTACGGCGACTCACGAAGACCGGAATATTATGATCGATGTGGTGTACCGAACGGCCGATCGAGTATTTATCCCTTTGACGGTGGGCGGCGGCATCCAATCCTTAGACACAATTAAAAGCTTGTTGAGGGCGGGCGCTGATAAGGTGAGTATTAATTCGGCGGCGGTGCGCGATCCGAGTTTAATTGACAAAGCGAGCGATCGATTTGGTAATCAGTGCATTGTAGTGGCGATCGACGCTCGCAAACGGCAAGACGCAGATAATCCTGGTTGGGACGTGTACGTGCGCGGAGGGCGAGAAAATACCGGCAAAGATGCGATCGCCTGGGCAAAAGAAGCCGAACAGCGCGGCGCGGGCGAAATTCTGGTGACAAGCATGGACTCGGATGGCACTCAAGCCGGTTACGATTTGGAATTAACTCGAAGCATTGCCGAAATGGTCGAAATTCCCGTCATCGCTTCCGGCGGCGCCGGCAACTGTCACCACATCTACGAAGCCGTGACTGAGGGCAAAGCAGAAGCTGCACTGCTGGCTTCCCTGCTGCATTACGGGCAACTCAGTGTAGGAGAAATTAAAACTTATCTAGCAAAATGTCAAGTTCCCGTGCGACAGCAGCAGCCATTAGTTATTAGTCATTAGTTAGTGGATAGTCGGGGGCATCTTAATATCTTGCAACATTTTCAACAAACCGCTCTGCGGGTTCACTCGATCGTCCTCTCATAGTGCAAATCATAGTGCAAACAGGCTAAATAAACCCGCCCCCACCCCACGATAAAACCAGTTACTGACATTCATACCGCTATGTGAGGCGCATCCGAAGGCACTTATAGAGAATTTTTTTGATTCTACACAAGTGCCTTCTACATAAATGTCTTGGGGCGATCGACGCCAGTCATCTAGAAATATTCCCTGAGAAGGATTTCAAATACCCGCTTTTTCAGCTAAATATTATATATTAGCTTAATTTGAAAGAGAGCAAAAGTTGCTTTTCTCAAACTTGAGTTAAAGATTGTGCAGAATTTGAGTGAGCTTCAGCCTGTTAACAATCTTAGCGATCAAAACTTCTAAAAACGGAGAAATTTTGTATGTCTTTTATCAGCTTTAACTTCCCTGCCAAGCGTTTAGTCCGCACTTTAATAGCTGTTTGTTTTTGTGCTTTGATGTTTGTTTCTAATGCTTTCCCGGCTTTTGCAGTTACTAGCAGCCCCACCAAAGGTGAAGACCAACTTTTAGGAATTGAAAAAGAATCTCAAGAAGCTGTACTGAAAAAACCAATGTCCTTGGAAGAAACTCAAGAAAAAGCCAGCAAAGGGCCCAACGAAGTTCAGGGAGACGCTGACATTGAAAAAATGAAAAATCCTTCCAATACAGAAGCTACATCCTTTGAGCAACAAGTCAAAAAAGCTGTCAGCAAAATTAAAGACTAACTCAGCGCGCAGTAGTCAGCGGACAGTTGTCAGTATAAAAGATTAGGGACACGGCGCGATGCCGTGTCCCTAGATTTTTTTTTGTAGAACCACCGCACCGCGCCACATTCTTGGATAGGCAGTATCCAATCTAAATTTAGCTTTAGTTTTCAGAATTGGTCTTAGATGGAATAAAAAAGTGGAAATGACTTGGCATCTTTCGGCTTTACGAACACTCTTTGCTGGGGCTGCAAGTTCAAGCTATCGAATCTTTCTCTAGTCAAATTAGCGTTTACTACTTGACCGTCATCTAAGGTTAATTCTACCTGAATTTCCCATCCCAAATGAATCAAGCGACTGATTCTGGCAGGCACTGTTGCACTATTTTCTGTAGTTTCAATTACTACGTCGTGAGGGCGCAAGAAAATCTCTGGGTTGGCTGAGTCAAAGCCGTTGTCTTGAAACATTCTTGAACTGCTGGGCAAGACATTGACTGGACCGATAAAACTCATTACGAAAGCACTAGCGGGATGGTCGTAAATTTCTGCGGGTGTGCCGACTTGTTCGATTTTACCTTTATTCATGACTGTAATTCGATCGGCAACTTCCATCGCTTCTTCTTGATCGTGCGTCACAAAGACTGTGGTAACGTGAACTTCGTCGTGCAGTCGCCGCAACCAAGCACGCAAGTCTTTGCGAACTTTGGCATCAAGAGCTCCAAAAGGTTCGTCTAGCAGTAACACTTTCGGTTCCACAGCCAATGCTCTGGCGAGGGCCACCCGCTGCCGCTGGCCCCCTGAAAGTTGCGACGGGTATCTATCGCCCAATCCTGCCAATTGCACTAAATTCAACAATTCTTCTACCCGCGATTTGACTTTCGCGGGTGGTGTTTTCTGAATTTGCAGCCCGAAAGCGATGTTTTTTCGCACTGTCATGTGCTTGAATAGCGCGTAGTGCTGAAACACGAACCCAATTTTGCGGTCTTGGACGCTAGTATTGGTTGCATCTTGGCCTGTCAGCCAGATTTTGCCGGAGTCGGGCATTTCTAAACCCGCAATCAGTCGCAGCAGTGTAGACTTGCCGGAACCAGACGGGCCCAGCAATGCGACTAAGGAACCCGATTCAATTTCTAAGCTGACTCGATCGAGTGCTTGGAAACTGCCAAACTGTTTTGATACGTTTTCTACAACGATGCCCATAGGTAGGAAGAAGGAAGAAGGAAGAGGGAAGAGGGAAGAGGGAAGAGGGAAGAAGGAAGAAGGAAGAGGGAAGAGGGAAGAGGGAAGAGGGAAGAGGGAAGACGCAGGATACAGGAAGCAAGAGGCAAGAGGCAAGAGCGAAAAATGTTAATCTCCGGTTTGTGGATGGGTTAAGGTTAGTTTTTTTATAGCACGATCGCACATCAGTTTGTTAATTTTAGGGTTTTGGCGATCGGTCAGTCGATTTTAGATTTTAGATTTTAGATTTTAGATTTACTTGCAGCTTGGAATCTGGAAGATGGAACTTTGGTCTAAAATTTTGGGCCCTCCAGGGCTTTGTATAGGTTTTGGGCGGTGTCAAACAGCCGAAAATCAACAAAAATGCACCTCCACAACAAAACAACACAATTCTTTGCCACCAAAGTTGACGTTTGGTACTACAATGCAGCAAAAGTTCAAGCGTTTTTGACTTCAACGGCTGAGGGGATAAAGGAAAATGGGAGATGTTGGACGTGTGCCTGTAGGAATTATCGGCGCTTCAGGGTACGGCGGCGTGCAACTTGTGCGACTGCTGGCGGATCACCCAGAGGCTGAAGTAGTCTATTTGGGCGGGGATAGCAGTGCGGGAAAACCTTTTTCCAGCCTTTATCCGCATTTGACTAACTGTATTGATTTGACAGTCGAGGCGATCGACCTAGACAAAATAGCGGCAAAATGCGAAGTTGTGTTTCTGTCGCTGCCGAACGGTTTAGCTTGCAAAATGGCACCGACGCTGCTCGAAAAAGGCTGCAAAGTCTTGGATTTGTCGGCTGACTACAGATTTGAAAATCTGGATACTTACAAAGCTTGGTACGGCGGCGAGCGATCGGACTCTGAACTGGCTGCAACGGCTGTTTACGGTTTGCCAGAATTGTACCGCGATCGAATTAAAGACGCTCAGTTAGTAGGCTGTGCCGGCTGCTACGTCACTGCTAGTTTATTAGCCCTGGCACCTTTGCTCAAACAAGGCCTGATTGTGCCAGAAACAGCTATTATCGATGCCAAATCCGGTGCTTCGGGAGGGGGCCGCAAAGCCGAAGTTAATCTCTTGTTGGCTGAAGCAGAGGGTTCTCTGGGCGCTTACGGCGTTGGCCGCCACCGCCACACGCCAGAAATCGAGCAAATTTGCAGCGATTTAGCGGGACACGATATTAAAGTTCAGTTTACTCCTCACCTAATTCCGATGGTGCGGGGAATTCTGGCGACTGTGTACGCAACTTTGCGTGATCCGGGTTTGGTGCGGGAAGATTTAATCACAATTTTCAGCGCTTTTTACCGCAATTCTCCTTGGGTAAAAGTGTTACCGGCTGGAGTTTATCCGCAAACAAAATGGGCTTGCGGAACAAATCTGTGTTACATCGGTGTGGAAGTCGATCCGCGTACTGACAGGGTGATTGTGCTATCGGCGATCGACAATTTAATTAAGGGACAAGCCGGTCAAGGCATCCAGTGCATGAACTTGATGATGGGTTGGGAAGAAACTTTGGGTTTGCCACAATTGGCTTTCTATCCTTAATTGAGAATTGGGCATGGGGCATGGGGCATGGGGCATGGGCAATTGGTAATTGGTAATTGGTAATGGGTGGGGGCGGGTTTACGAGATTGTTGGTTTTAGGCAATTATTTCTGGTAAAACCCGCCCCTACAGGATGTAAATTGCCGATGCCCGATGCCCAATTCCCGATGCCCCATTCCCGATGCCCGATGCCCCATGCCCGATTACCAAGTGTTACTTAGGCCCGTAACCGATCGACCCAGCATAAATTGCCCGATCGCCCAATTGGTCTTCAATCCGTAACAAACGGTTATATTTGGCAACTCGTTCGCTGCGACACAAAGAACCAGTCTTGATTTGGCCGGCGCGAGTCGCTACCGCTAAATCGGCAATTGTGGTATCTTCAGTTTCACCGGAACGGTGGCTGATGACGGCTCGATAGCTGTTCCGTTTGCCGAGGTCGATCGTATCCAAAGTCTCCGTCAAAGAACCAATTTGATTCAGCTTAATCAAAATCGAATTGCTAGCTTTCAAATCAATTCCTTTTTGCAGCCGCGTGCGATTAGTAACAAACAAATCGTCACCCACCAATTGAACTTTGCTGCCCATTTTCTGCGTCAGCGCTACCCAACTGTCCCAATCGTCTTCATGCAAACCATCTTCAATGGAAACAATGGGATATTGACTCACCAAACCATCCAAATAATCGATTAATTCTGCCGGGGAATGAGCCACACCGTCGTAAGTGTACTGCCCATCTTTGTAAAATTCGCTAGCAGCAACATCCAAAGCTAAAGCAACTTGTTCACCCGGTTTGTAGCCAGCTTTTTCAATAGCTGCAATCAACAAATCTAAAGCTGCTTGATTGGATTTAAGATTAGGCGCAAAACCACCTTCATCACCAACACCAGTCAGCAAACCCTCAGCTTTTAAGACTTTACTCAAGGATTCAAATACCTCTGCACCCCAGCGTAAAGCTTCTTTAAAAGAGGGCGCACCCACAGGGACAATCATAAATTCTTGAATGTCCACATTATTGTTAGCGTGAGATCCCCCGTTGATCACGTTCATCAGTGGTACTGGTAAAACGTTCGCTAAGGGCCCACCCAAGTAGCGGTAAAGGGGGAGTCCTAAAGTCTCGGCGGCCGCCTTTGCTGTGGCTAAGGAGACTCCGAGAATGGCATTTGCGCCGAGGTTGGATTTGTTGGGGGAACCGTCCAAGTCAATCATGGTTTTGTCTACCAGCGCTTGGTCGATCGCATCTAGATTAGCCAAAGCGGGGGCAATTTTGTGTTCGACGTTAGCGACGGCTTTTAGGACTCCTTTGCCACCATAACGGCTTTTGTCGTCGTCGCGGAGTTCGTGGGCTTCAAAAGAGCCTGTAGAGGCACCGCTGGGGACTTGGGCGAGCCCCACAACGCCGTTGGCTAGGTAAACTTCAGCTTCAATGGTAGGGCGGCCACGGGAGTCGAGGATTTCTCTGGCTTGAATAGATTCGATCGCAGTGTCTAGCATATTAATTATTCCCGACTTAACTCAAGGTTTCATGACAATTAGCAGTCTCTGGGTTTTCCCACGCTGACTGCTGACGGGTAATAGATTACGCGATCCCCAGAATTATTGGTACACAGTTCAAAATATTTGCGGATTTGGATGAGCAGATTGGTGTCAATAACCTATGCTTGTTGAATAAGGATCGCCGGCAATTTTGACCATAATTTGATTGTTTTAACCCCAGATTCCCGCAGATTTCTTAATTCAAACCTTTGTTAAAATCAGAATGTCAACAAAGTCAATCGAAAAAGGAGAAACTTAGGATGTTAGAAACAAATCTCGGAGAAATTAGAGCATTAGCTGAAAATTCAGACCCAATTATTGCTGATCCCCCAAACATCAAATTACTCACAGGGCCATTGCCAAATCCAGCCAGCGACCCCAACTTTTTTGACTTAACTCCCAATGACGACGCAGTTCAATTAGCAAACGGAATTCTGCGGAATACTCCCGGAGGTTTGCGGGCCTTAGCTGGTAACGATTTTGTCAGAGGTTCCGGTGGTGCGGAACTGATGAACGGTAACAGCGGCACAGATACTTTAATCGGAGGTTGTGGCAACGATACTATTCGCGGTGGCCAAGATTTTGACATTCTTTATGGAGAATGTGGCAGCGATTTTGTCAGCGGAGATCAAGGTGATGACTACGTTTATGGAGGCACGGCAAATGACTTTCTTCGCGGCGGTAAAGGGAATGATGCTTTAGTAGGAGATAGTGGAAATGATACTCTAATCGGTGATGCTGGAATTGATAGACTTTGGGGAAGTGAAGGCGCAGATTTGTTTGTGCTCCGCACAGAATTGGGAGCGAATTCGGGGGAAATTGGTTCGCTTCAACCGCCTCCTAGTGGCAATTTTGATGTAGATGAAGTGCCTGCCGATTTTATTCTCGATTACAATCCGGCTGAAGGTGATGTAATTGGATTGACGGGAGGATTGACGCGAGATGATATTGTTTTGAGCGAAAGGTTTTTAACAATTGGTGATGCCAGAGATTATGACAGCAGCGGGCCTTTTCCTCCGGGAATTCCTCGAACGGCTGATTTTAGAATTTTAAATACTAAGGCGACGGTGATTCGGGAAGCTAGCACAGGCAATATCTTGGGTTTGGTGAAGGATGTTTCGCCGGATCAACTTCAGTTTATATCTGTATCGGAGGGGGCGCTCTAGGATAATTACCAATTGGTGGGCAAGGCTAATCTGCATAGCACGGAGGGGCGGAACGAAACGCCCATCCGACAACAACAAGGCTCTCAATCCTCGTTCCCAGGCTCTGCCTGGGAAGACATATCAGCGAGGCTCTGCCTCCCGATTCCTGACATAAATTAAACAATATTTAAAATTGCCAAAAATCCGCCACATCATATCCCAGTTTGATTGTTTTAACCCCAGATTGCCGCATATATCTTAATTGGAACATTTGTTTAAATCAGAATGTCAACAACGTCAATCAAAGCAGGAGAAAATTAGAATGTTAGAAACCCATATCGGAGAAATTAGAGCCTTAGCTGAAAATTCAGACTTAATTATTGCTGATCCCCCAAACATCAACTTACTCACAGAGCCATTGCCAAATCCAGCCAGCGACCCCAATTTTTTTGACTTAACTCCCAATGACGACGCATTTCAATTAGCAAATGGAATTCTGCGGAATACTCCCGGAGGTTTGCGGGCCTTAGCTGGCAACGATTTTGTCAGAGGTTCAGGTGGTGCCGAACTGATGAACGGTAACAGCGGCACAGATACTTTAATCGGAGGTTGTGGCAGCGATACTATTCGCGGCGGTCAAGATTTTGACAAACTTTACGGAGAATGCGGCAGCGACATTCTCAGCGGCAATCAAGGCATTGACTACGCCTACGGAGGAACGGCAAATGACTTTGTTAGAGGCGGTCAAGGAAATGACAATTTAGTAGGAAACAGCGGCAACGATACTCTGATTGGTGATGCGGGAATTGACAAACTTTGGGGAAGTGAAGGTGCAGATTTATTTGTCCTCCGCAGAGAAGTGGGAGCAACTTCGGGGGAAATTGGTTCGACAGAGCCGGATTTTAATAGACCTCTTGCGAAAGTGCGCTCGTTCTAGGTAAAATAAAATAAAAAATTAAATTAATAAGATGAATTACGAACAATTACAAAAGTTGAACCCTGCAGACTTTAAACGGTACTGTGGAGTACATCAAGA
>NZ_JAUBSH010000102.1:0-24172 GCF_036704705.1 Microcoleus sp. K1-B1
TTTAATAATTTTAGGAATCGCGTATTAGCTTGCTGGTCTGATTAGATAAACTTATAACCATAAGTTCAGGAGAGCCGTATGGCTGTGAAAAAAACAAGGTGAGGATTACCCGTGGATCGCGAACTAACTTAATTAGAGTACGATCGCCCAAATGTTAGCACGATCGCACTATCCACAACAGCACACACCCCAAAAATCTGTATTTACCTGCGATTCAACTCCATTCTTTCGCCGTAGCGTAAAAGCATATCCAAACTCTCCAAACGATTTTGCCAAGTTTGTACCTGATAGCTATTTTCGGCAGAATGCAAGCGCATCGAAGATTGAAATTGAGATTCAAAACTCCTTAACAATCTTTTAGTAGTTGCTAAACTTTCCCTAGAAGGATTTGCCGCCAACTTGCTCAAAGCTTGCGCCAATTCATCGGCTCGACTTTGCAAAACTTTCAGTTCAGATTCCGACACCCGCAACTGATTGTTAGCCAATAAAAAACTCCATTCCTGCTTGAGAGCAGTATACCGCGAAGCCGCCGCCGCAAACGGCTGTCGGTAAGGAATCGGTTCCGCAGCAGAAGTGGAACGCACTGGGGTGCCTTGAGTGCGGTTAAAAAACCCCTGCATCCCGCTGCTGATACTTTCCACCGCAAAAATAGCATAGCCCCCTGTCGGTAAATCGCGCAAAGCTTGAATTTGGTCGATCGCCACAACTTCCGGGAGAGTCAACAACTTAACCGAGGGAGAAATCAAAGCCGAACCCAGAATTTGTTCCTTTACCAACGGTTCGGTGATGCGCTGAAGTCGGTTCG
The DNA here is from genome assembly GCF_036704705.1 of Microcoleus sp. K1-B1. Lineage (NCBI taxonomy): Bacteria > Bacillati > Cyanobacteriota > Cyanophyceae > Oscillatoriales > Microcoleaceae > Microcoleus > Microcoleus sp. K1-B1. The sequence goes on from NZ_JAUBSH010000102.1 coordinate 806, forward strand.
TATCCAAAGCATAAGTCATCGGCACAATCAAATCTACAATGCCCTGACGAGCCCAAACTTCCCAGTTTTGCTGAATTTTGTAAATCCGCTGACTTTCCGGGTGCGGAAACACTGCCACCGACAGAATTGTGCGCGGATAATTCTGCCGCAAAAGCTGAGAAACTTCAGCTACAAAACTATTAATTTGATTAGTTTTAAACTCAACCCACTGCCGCCACAAACTGCCGTTTCTGGGGGAAATATTCACGGGATCTGCACCAGTCAACTGCCTAAATTGCTGCCTCGCCGCAATACCGTAACCGTAAGTAAAATTCGCATTGTCATCTTGAAAAGGATAGCGAATATAGTCTAATTGTACCCCATCTACTTTGTAGTTATTGGCAATTTCGCTGACAATTTGTAGCAAATAATTCCGCGCTTCCGGGTTCGCCGGATCGATATAAAATTTACCATCGTTAGGATTTTGCGTCCGTCCTTTATTATCAATATTTGCCCACTGTGGATGGGCGGAAAGCACAGGGCCTGGGTAAGAGCTAGGCTGGCCAATTAAAGTATTGTGGCGCTTATTTCCTGTGGCAAAAACCCAAACCCAAGCGTGCAGTTCCATGCCTCGCTCGTGGGCTAATTTTACCGCAGATGCCAGCGGGTCCCAGCCAACAGTTAGGGGATTTTGTTGCGGTGCAACTTGACTGGGATAAATGGTATATCCGGCATTCAATGTTTCAAAGAAAACAGTATTGATACCGGCGGCGGCGAGTCGATCGAACACTGCCGCCAAACCCTGTTCAGATCGTGCTGCGACGATCGTCCCGCGATCGAGCCAAACCGCCCGAATTTCCGCCCCAACGCGCTGTCCTTCCTTCGGGTAATTTTGCCACAGCAACTGCCGCGCTTCCACCCACTGCGATCTCGCCTCCGCGTAGTTTTGCTGTTGCAGGAGTTGGTCAAAATTTTGCAAAACCTGCCGCGCTTGGGCGATCGCCCGTACCCTAATCGCTTGTAGAACAGGGGGGCGACTGGCGGCCGGGCCGCCTCCGCCCTGTTCTGCCGCCACCAGTTGAGGGGAGGTAGCAGCATTGAGATTGATGGCGGTATTGGCTGAATTAGATGCTGTCAGGGCGCTTTCAAACCGGCCCAGGAGGTTTGTGAGTTCTTGGCGCATCAAGTACGCTTCAATGCTGACGATCGGCTTATTGGAATTTGGCTGCACGTCCAAACCCGCCGGCGCCGACTGATCCGAAGGGTCTGTAAAAGTTGCAGGTACTGGATCGGGAAGCGAGCCAGAGGGAGAAAGTCGGCTCAGCGGGGTAGTACGCGGCAAACTAGGGCTGTTTCTAGTGACTCTTGAGGGGGGAGTTGGCAGTGGGGTCGCGGCAGCAGGGGGTGGCGCGGAGGGCGCAGAAGCGATTGTGCCTCCCCAGCGGGCGATCGAGGCTTGCAGCCAAGCCTTATCTACATTTGCCGAACCGTCGCTACCCCAGCGCCAGCCGAGATATGTAGCGCGATCCGTGGCGATGGCTGCGGAGGAACCGGAACTATCTTTCCAAGTAGCAATAGTTTGACTGTTCGCATCAGCCGGAATCAAGACACCGCCTTGGACTGAGGCATTTTTTTGTTCTGGGGGCACCCAACTGTTAGAAGTAGTGCAAGCAAGATCCCGACAGCGACTGCGCGGTTGCGGAGTCGCCGGTTGGGTTAACGGAAAAGCCCAATAGGCCCCAAGGAGCGATCGCAAAGATTGGCGCACTAAGGCCGGGGAACTGCGGCCGACGGGGCCCGAAGCAATCAAGCGGCCGCCCTGGGAGGCCCAAGCTTCTAAAACTTTAATTTGTGCCGGAGTCAAAGTTTCAATGTTGGGCAAAAACAGCACGTTAACGCCTGTTAAATCCGCCGTACTTTTGATTTCTTCGAGATTGATTGGTTTGTAAGCAATGCCACTTTCCCAGAGGCGCGTGGTAATCTTTACCCAGTCGGGAGAATTCTCGGAACTGCGAACAACGCCCAGAACTACTTCTGCGAAACTCGGAGAGGGAAATAGGATGAAGAGATTGAGTAATGTACTCGCTAGAGTTCCAATTAAGACTCTTTGCAAGAAAGTGAAAAAGCGAATTTTTTGAACCTGGGAGCAGGCATCAGGCATTTGATCGGGCTTTTTGATTTGTTGCATCATAAATATGAGAATTACCCAGCGCACCGTTTCGGAAAATTTCAATAACAATTAAGAGCGATCGATCCGCACCATACAATTGTCTATCCTGGCCTGCAACCTGAATCAGGAAAAAGTGCGATCGATCGATTTTAGATTTTAGATTTTGGATTTTAGATTTTGGATTTTAGATTTTGGATTTAAATCCATTGGTGACAAGTTAAGACTTAATTGCATTTGTCAATCAGTAATATTACTCAAAAAAACTGCTTTTTTAGGAGTGGAAAATTCACGATTTGAGAGGGAGTAGGTATAAATATCACCCTCGGCATGATTCCTCATGATTCCTCGATCGCCCAAATCTCAGTTTTATGCCCAAAATCCCAGTAAATGTTGAGCATAATTGCTGATTGACAAATGCTTTCTTAGCTTAACTTGTTACCAATGATTTAAATCTGGGTCTATTCCTCATGACAGTTGACAAATGACTGTTTGACCATTTGGGCATTTGAACAATACCGATGCAACCGGAAACGATTTTAGATTAAAACCTGGGTGCATTTGGGTTGAAAAACCCCAAATACAATTTAGATGCCACACAGCTTACAGCCAACTGTCAACAGCCAACTGTCAACAGTCAACCGTCAACAGCCAACAGTCAACTGTCAACAATTTTCTAAGTTGCAGCTTCATTCACCGGGAATCTATCGATTAACTGCATCGCCCGACAAGCATTCCTCCGCAGAGAATCCGAAACATGAGGAACATGAGGAATCTGAGACAAGAAATCCAAAGTCCGGCGCAAAATCCGCACCACATCCCCTTCATCCAAACTCGTATGGCTAATCAGGTCCAGCCATTCAACGCCCAGAGCCCACTGTTCGACCAAAGTCACTAAATCCCGTTCCAGCCAAATCGGGATCGCAGCTTCGTGGCGGTACTGCACTTGAAACAATCGGCGGCGCAGGCCTTTTTGCAGATTGTCCAAAGGTGCCAAAACTTCCGGCGACAGCGAGTAGTGAGTCCAACTGTCCGGCCTGGAAACTTCTGTAACTAAGGCCGCGCAAGCAGCAGCGAGGTGGTGGGGATCGAGTTCGTCAAACTCCGCAGACATCAAGGACAAACCCAGCCACAGTTCGTTATCGCCGCGAATGGCGGCGCAAGCTTGCCCCAAGACGGTGGGCACCAACCTGTCGGAGGAGTCATCTCGGTTTCCAGTTGCCGAAACTACTCTTTCCAAGCAGCCGAAATTCAGCAAGATGTCGATTAAGTTGAGAAATTGCTCCCAGTAGCGAGCTCGCTGCTTTTCTAACTCTTGTTCGCTTTTGCGAACTTCTTTTTTCAATTCTTCCCGGCGGCGCTGGCGTTTGAGCAAAGTACCGGGATTGCCCCATTCTAGAACCGGGTGAATTTCTAGCTTAGCTTCTACGGCTGCGATTTTCTGCTGTTGCTCGATCGCCTCTGGGCTCGGTTCGGGTGTCGGCAATGGTGGGATCGATGCAGCAATTGAAGCAGTTTCTTCAGTTCCCAAGCGGCACTGGCCGAGTCTCAGGGGCATTTCCGACGGGGGGTTCAAGGTATCTGCAACGCTCAAGCGGGGTAATTCGGCGTGCAGGGTAGCGACATCGCTAATGGCGACGACATACCAGCGGTTATCTTTGCCCAAGCACACCAAATTTGGTGCTTGGCCAGAACCTGCGACTTTGGCAACCAATACGGCGGGTACAGGAGTTGTGTGCGATCGTTTGGCTGTCGGAACGTGCTTGCCTTTGAGGCTCAGAACCGTGCCGAGCACTGCAAAAGCCACAGCTACGGACATTTCCTTAAATCTGGCTTCTTCAGCTTGCTGCAATAGAGTTTTCAGCAAACGTTTGTCTTCTTTGAGTCTGCCCTGCAATTTTTCGTAATGGGCGAGGTGTTTTTCCAGGGTGGAGACATTACCTCCGGCCGCGAGGGACTCTTCCAGCACCGCCAATTCTGTTTGCAGTCGGTCTAATTCTGATTGCTGCGGCTGCAAGTACAAAGTAGACAGGTATTGACCGAAACTTCGCTCTACCAACTCTTGAGCTTCATCAAGAGTGTGAGTTTGCAGCAAATTCAGCACCATGCCGTAGCTGGGCGTAAACTGACTGGCTAGGGGGTCGGCTTTGGCGGTTGCCAAATACGAGGCTTCTTTTGCGCCTTCAAAGCGCGTCTGAACTGCGACGACGTGCCCCAGCTTGTCCATGCCCCGCCGACCCGCCCGACCGGCCATTTGCAGGAATTCTGAAGCGTTTAGCAGTCGGTGTCCCTTGTCGGTGCGCTTGGACAGGGTGGAAATGACTGTGGTGCGGGCGGGCATATTAATCCCGGCTGCTAGGGTTTCGGTGGCAAATACGACTTTGATCAAACCTCTGCCAAAGAGTTCTTCTACTAAACCTTTCCAAGCGGGCAAAATGCCTGCGTGGTGGGCGGCGATGCCTTTTAAAAGTGCTTCTTTTTGACCGAAGCGTTCTGCTTCTGGGTTTCGCTGTAAAAAATCGTCAATGATGCGTTTGAGTTCGGCTGTTTCGGCTTCGTTAACCAGGGAGAAATTGCCGACTTCTGCGACTGCTTGGTCGCACCCGCGACGGCTGAAGATGAAGTAAATTGCTGGTAGCATATCTCGATCGTCCAACCGCGCCAAAACATCGGTCAAACTCGGAGTGGGGATGCTGCCTCTTTCTACTTTTTGCTGCTTTTTTTTGGGGACTAACCGGACATTCGCTCTTTTGCCGGTCTCGTCTAGCAGGGGAAATATCCCTTTTTGGTTGGCGAAGTGGAATTGCAGCGGCACTGGCCGAAAGTCTGAGTAGACGAGCTCTGTGGGCCCGTGGACTTTGTTAATCCAGTCTGTGAGTTGGTCACTATTAGCAACGGTTGCTGAGAGGGCGAGCAGTTGAATTTCGCTCGAACAGTAGATGATGGATTCTTCCCAGACGGTACCACGCTGGCGATCGTTCATGTAGTGACACTCGTCGAGCACCACGGTTTCGACTCCGGTGAGGGAAGTACCGACTTCTCCGATCGGCGTACCGTAGAGCATATTCCGAAATATTTCGGTAGTCATCACCAAAATCGGCGCATCTCGATTGACGGAGATGTCGCCGGTGAGCAAACCTACGTTGTCGTCTCCAAATTGACTGCGGAAGTCGCGCAACTTTTGGTTAGAGAGTGCTTTGAGGGGAGTGGTATAGAAGACGCGCCGCTTCCTGGAGAGTGCTTGATGGATGGCGTATTCCCCGATTAACGTTTTCCCGGAGCCTGTGGGAGCGCACACGACAACGGATTTACCTGCATCGAGGGCGGCGATGGCCTCTCTCTGAAAGTTATCTAGCTCGAATGGAAATATGGTCTTCAGATCCAGCTCTGGGCGGTTCTGGGCAGTGTCTGGCACAAGGATTATTATGAGGTTTCAGGGTAAGTATGCTTAAATCTTGCTGAAAGCAAGTCAGCAGAGGACTGTACTGATTTTAGACCTTCGTCAGCAAATCGGCTATGAAGTCATCAGTCATTAGTCATTAGTCATTAGTAACAATTACCAGTTACCAATGCCCCATGCCCCATGCCCCATTCCCATTCCCCATTCCCCATTCCCCAATTTTCCTTCTCTATGATTCCAGTTATTTCGACTATTCCTGTGGTGCAGCTTGCTTCTGGCGATCGGCTTTCACTGCAAGTCTATCAGTTCCAAGGTGCGATTCCCGGCAAAAAAGCTTATCTCCAATCTAACCTGCACGGCGCTGAGATTAGCGGTAATGCGGTGATTTACCAATTAATTGAGTTTTTAATGTCTTTGGACAGCAGCCAGTTAAGCGGGGAAATTTGGCTAGTTCCGGTTTGCAATCCTGTGGGTGTCAGTCAGCGATCGCACCATTTTTCCCCTGGTCGCTACAATCTTTATGATGGGGTAAATTGGAACCGGATTTTCTGGGATTTTGAAAAGCAAGGTGAAGATATTCTGGGTTTTGCGAAGTCTCACCTCAATCTCGATGCTGATACTGTCAAAGTTAATTACAGAAAAGCGATTGCTTTGAGTTTTGCGAAAGAGTTGGCAAAAATTAATGCTCCTAGTTGCCGCCCCTACAGCGAACTTTACCGATATCAGCTACAATCTTTGTGTTTGGATGCTGACTATGTGCTGGATTTGCACAGTTCTACGAATCAAAGTTTAGATTACCTTTACTGTTTTAATTCCCGCGAGGAGAGTGCGAAAGCTTTTTTGCTCGATCGCGCAATCTTGATGGACGAGTACGATGGGGATGCTTTTGACGAGGCGTTTCTCAAGCCTTGGCTGGCTTTGGAGAAGATTTTAGCCGAGTTGGGAAGTGCGCTGAAATTTGACGTGGAAGCTTGGACTTTAGAATTAGGTTCGGGGATGGAAATGAATCCCCAGTCGGTGGCGAATGGCTTGCGGGGCATCAAAAATTACTTAGCAAGTAAGGGTTTATTGAAAGTAGAGGGATTTCCTCTCCCGGAAACTGTGAATCATCAAGTTATTTTCACCCCCAAGCATTCGCTGAACACATACTACGCGCCGGCGGGCGGGATGATTCAAAATCGAGTGCAATTGGGGAGTTATGTCAAAAAGGGCGATCGGCTTTATCAAATTCTCAGCTTTAATAAGAATGGGGAATTTCCCAGTTTGGTTGATGTTTGTGCTGAGTCGGATCTTTTCATTTTTGATGTTTCGACGAATCAGTCAGTAAATCAAGGAGAGTATGTGTTGTGTGTGATGGCAGATTGAGAATACCAAGAAACCCGGTTTTTTCACGAAACCGGGTTTCGGAAAACCTATTGGTAGTCAACCATAATTTACGATATACTATTGAATAGGGCTTGTTTAAATTCCGCTGCACTTTTATAATAAATATCAGGATTGTCAATTAAAGCGCGATCGATAACTGAGGCTAGCGGTTGAGGAATCGCAGAAGTGCGATCGGGCACAGGAACCGCATCATTCATTTTGTAAAACCGCCAAAAACGGGTCTTGACCCTGCAAATTGCGCGGGGAATATCCCGTTATCGTCCCATACAAACAACCCACTCTATGTGGGATTATAGAAACTTTTACTCCCCCCTTATTACTACCGTGTACACAATTCAAACTAAACTAGAAAAAGGATTTGACAGAGGTATAAACAGTGTACAATCCGATACTGATTCACGCCGAAGCCCTGGAAGGAAGAGCCTTTGGAGACCAAAGGCTAGTAAAAAGGGGGCGGCATTATATGAGGCAATGCGCCAATATCAATCGGTAAACATTCGTCAAATCAGCCTCTATCGATCTGAACAAGTGGGATACAATCGTTTTTTGGAGAACAAAAACGTGACAGTATCGGAGTTAATACGGAGCCTGTCGGATCACTGCCAACAGCAACTTAGTTGGACGACATATATTAGCCATAAGTGATAGCACTGAAATTAACTTACAATTTCACTCAGACCGACTAAAACCCGATCAATTAGGAGTAGTCAGCAACAACACAGATGTAAGCTTTTATCTACATCCTACATTGGTTTTAGATAGCGAAAGCGGATTCCCATTAGGGTTAAGCACAGTGCAACTGTGGAGTCTAGATTTAGAGCATCTAAATAAACATGAACGGCAGTATCAAAATTTGCCGATAGAGCAGAAAGAATATTACAAATGTTTAGCCTCTGCCGAGCGCAGTCAACGGTGCTTAAGTAGCGGGGGTGCGAGGATGGTGACTCACATTGGCGATCGCGAAAGTGACTTTTATGAAGAATGGGCGACGGTTCCTAACCAACATAATCATGTATTGGTGCGCGTTTGTCAAGACCGTCGGTTGTTAGGACAATCTCAATCGCTTTATACCTACTTAAGAGAACATCCATGTCAGGGAACTTATACAATTGATGTCCCTGCCGATCCACGCATTCGTCGGACGGCGAGAGAAGCATTGCTGATTATTCGTTGTGTAGCGTGTTAAGATCCAGCGTCCCGATAAATTGAATGCACGAGATTATCCGCCTAGTATCACTCTTTACGCAGTTGAAGCAATAGAAGTTAATCCCCCACCGGGGCAAGAAGCAATTCACTGGCGATTACTCACAACCCACAGGGTAGTTTGCATAGAGCAAGCATTACAAGTTATTGAATGGTATCGATGGCGATGGCGTATTGAACAACTTTTTGCCACGCTAAAAAAAAGCGGGATTAAATCTTGAAGCTACCCAATTAGAGTCCGTGGAAGCTATTCAACGACTCACGGTTTTGGCTGATAGTGTTGCCGTAAGAACGCTACAAATGGTTGAAGGACGCGAGAATCAGGACTTACCCGCTTCTGTTACCTTCTGTGATGAGCAACAGCAATGCTTGGAAGTGATTGCACCCTCTCTTCAAGGGCGCACGAAAAAATTACAAAACCCCTATCCTCCCGCCTCCTTGCCTTGGGCTACTTGGTTAATCGCTCGACTTGGGGGTTGGTCTGGTTATAGTTCTCAGAGACCTCCTGGAATGCCTACGCTTGTTCATGGACTCCGACAGTTTGAATCCATCTTTTTGGGATGGAAACTAGCTCAGAATCAACTTCTGTGTACACGGTAGGTTGCTAAGGAGGAGCAAGAGGGTTTTTTGAGGTTTTGTGAACTATCCATGTAAGTCCGGTAGATGCAAAAAAGGGGCAACTCGCGTCGCCCCTCATCTATTTAACCAACAGGAAAACTACGCTTCCACAGCAATCTTTTGTTCCGAAGCCTCCGGCGAATTCGCTTCACTCGGCGGCACAACTTGCCAGAACTTAGGCAAATATTCCGACCAATTTGCTAAAATCTTTTCAGCTTTCTTGCTGCCAGTTCGATCGCACTGAGCCTCAATCAACTCCTTCAATTGCGCCTCACCAGCCGCCGTACAAACGCGCTGCATCTTCACAATCTCCCCGTTGACGTGAGCCGGGAAAGTCCCATCTTCATCGAGGAAATAAGCCAAGCCGCCAGTCATTCCAGCGCCGACATTCCGGCCGACTTTTCCTAACACGACAATCACGCCGCCAGTCATGTACTCGCAGCAGTGATCGCCCGCACCTTCAATCACAGCTTTCGCCATCGAGTTACGCACCGCAAACCGTTCGCCAGCTTTACCCGCAGCCAAAAGAGTTCCGCCCGTCGCGCCGTACAAACAAGTGTTACCGACGATCGCATTTTCGGAAGCATCATAAGTCGCACCAGCCGGCGGTGCGATCGCGATTTCGCCACCGTGCATTCCTTTACCAACGTAGTCATTGGCTTGGCCTGACAGTACCAGCGTCATCCCCGGCAAATTGAACGCGCCGAAGCTTTGGCCCGCGCTACCAGTGAAGTTGAGGGTGATTTGACCGCTAAAGCCTGTGTTGCCGTGTTGCTGTGCGATCGCACCTGCCAAACGTGCTCCCACAGTGCGATCGGTATTCACCAATTTTACATTCTTGCTAACAGTGCCGTGATTGGCGATCGCACTTTGAATCTCCGCATCTGCGAGCAAATCATCGTCTAACACAGGCCCGTTGGTGTGTACGTCGCCGTGTATCAAGAAAGATCGATCGCTCTTAGTATCCGGTAACTTGGTCAAACAATCCAAATTAATCGCTTGAGTTTTAGTTAGTTTCACCCCATCGCGCATTTTCAACAAATCCGCGCGGCCGATGATATCTGCGATCGACTTATAACCCAATTTCGCCAACAAACTCCGCACTTCTTGTGCTACGAAATAGAAGAAATTAACAACGTGTTCCGGCGTACCGGGGAACCGTTTCCGCAAGTGTTCTTGTTGAGTTGTCACGCCCACCGGACAACTATTCATGTGGCAAACGCGAGCCATAATGCAGCCTTCTGCAATCATTGCCACCGTGCCGAAACCGTACTCTTCGCCGCCCATTAAAGCGCCTACAATCACGTCCCAGCCGCTTTTAAAGCCACCGTCAACGCGCAGCAAAACTCGATCGCGCAATTTATTTTCCATCAGCACCCGGTGAACTTCTGTCAATCCGAGTTCCCACGGAGAACCAGCGTGCTTAATCGAACTCAGTGGCGAAGCACCGGTGCCGCCATCGTGACCGGAAATTTGAATCACATCAGCATTTGCCTTGGCGACACCGGCGGCTACTGTCCCGATGCCGACTTCCGACACCAACTTCACCGAAACTCCTGCTTTCGGATTGATTTGGTGCAAGTCAAAAATCAACTGCGCCAAATCCTCGATCGAATAAATGTCGTGGTGAGGAGGAGGCGAAATCAGCGTGACACCCGGTTTCGATCGGCGCAAATAAGCAATGTACTCGCTCACTTTCGGCCCCGGCAATTGACCGCCTTCACCCGGTTTCGCACCTTGTGCGATTTTAATTTCGATTTGTTCGGCGTTCATCAGGTACTCAGGAGTCACCCCGAAACGCCCGGAAGCTACCTGTTTGATGGATGAAGAAGCTGTATCGCCGTTCTGCAAACCTTTTAAGTGAGGTAGCGTTTGTGAGAAACCGGCCGCGCTCACATCGTTTAGCACTTTGTAGCGCACCGGGTCTTCGCCGCCTTCGCCGGAGTTGGATTTGCCGCCGATGCGGTTCATGGCAATCGCGAGAGTTTCGTGGGCTTCCGGGGACAAAGCGCCGAGGGACATACCGCCGGTGGCGAAGCGCTTGACAATATCTGCTACAGATTCTACTTCTTCGATCGCAATGGAAGGGCGATCGCTCGCAAAGTCGAGCAAATCCCGCAAAGCCGTTACCGGGCGATTTTCAAGCTGTTGCTTGTAAACCTCGTAGTGATCGTAAGCCGTTTTTGCCTCAGTGCGATCGTCCCCGCTCGCGCCAAGGACTGAATTACCGTTACCGTTGCTTCCTTCTTCCTCTTCCCTTCTTCCTTCTTCCTTCTTCCTTCTTCCTTCGTTAAAAGTAGTCACAGCCTTGTGCAAAGCCTTCGCCATTTCCGGGCTGTTCATGTGATATTCACCGCCCCGGCGGTACTGCACAAAGCCGTAATTTTCCAGCTTTTTGAGGTGCAATTCTGGGAAAGCCTGACTGTGGAAAGACATTACCTCGTTAGCCAGTTCCGCCACACTCAAACCGCCGATGCGGGAAACAGTGCCTTTGAAACCCAAATCGAGCAAATCAGCGCCAATGCCGATCGCCTCAAAGATTTGCGCCCCCTGATAGCTAGCCAGCAGCGAAATCCCCATTTTCGACATAATCTTCAGCAGCCCATTTTCCACCGCTGTGCGGTATCTAGCTTGAGCCTGTGTCACGGTAATATTGGGAACTTTGCCGTGCTGCATCAAGTTTTGAGTCTTGGGGTCAGACCACCAGGCGCGCACGCTTTCCAATGCCAAGTAAGGACAAATAGCGATCGCCCCGTAACCGAGCAAACAAGCGAAATGGTGAGTGCTCCAACATTGGGCGGTATCGACAACTAGGGAAGTTTGCATCCGCAGCCCGACGCTAATTAAGTGGTGGTGAACCGCACCAACTGCCAGGAATGGCGGAATATAAGTGCATTCTGCACTCAATCCCACAGTAGATAAATCTCCCTCTTCCTTCTCCCCTCTTCCTTCTTCCTTCTTCCTTCTTCCTTCTTCCTTCGATGGTCGATCGCTCAAAATCAGAATTCTCGAACCTTCGCGCACCGCTTCAGCCGCCGCTTGACAAAGTTGCTCGACTGCGGTTTTCAGACCTCCAGGCCCGGCAGCAATTTTGTAAAGCGTTGACAATTCGGTTGCGGTGAAAGACTTTTGCTCTTTCAAGAAAGACAGTTCAGCGTCGTTGAGTACGGGGGAATCAATTTTTAGCAGCTTGGCATTTTCCGGCACTGCTTGCAGTAAATTGCCCCGCAGACCCATATTCATCGTCAGCGACATCACCATCCCCTCGCGCAGGGGGTCGATCGGCGGATTTGTCACTTGAGCGAACCGCTGTTTGAAATAGTTGTACAGCAACTGAGGCTTTTCTGACAATACAGCTAAGGGAGCGTCGTCGCCCATGCAGAAAGTCGGTTCCTTCCCAGAACTCGCCATCTCGACGATTACCATGTCCAAATCTTCGGCTGTGTAGCCGAAAGCAGTTTGGGTTGCTAACAGCGTTTGCGAGTCGAGGGTTGCTGTTTCCGCAAAAGGCTGCGGTTGCAAGATTTCGCGGTTTTGTTTCAGCCATTCGCCGTAGGGGTGCCGCTTAGCAATTCGCTGTTTGAGTTGCCAATTTTTGAGAATTTCCTTGGTTTGCAGGTCAACTGCAATCATTTGTCCGGGCCCCAAACGGCCTTTTTCGACAATATCTGCTTCGGGAATATCCACAACTCCCGCTTCGGAGGCCACAATTACCAAACCGTCTTTAGTAATGCAGTAGCGGGCCGGCCGCAAACCGTTGCGATCGAGCGTAGCACCTACTTGTTTGCCGTCGCTGAACACCAGCAGTGCCGGGCCGTCCCAAGGTTCTTGAATGCCGCTGTAATACTCGTAAAAATCGACAATTTCTGGATATGGAGCCAAATCCGGTTGATTTTTGTAGGCTTCGGGCACCAGAATTGTCAGGGATTCTAGGGGGGTGCGGCCTGAGTGCACCAACAACTCCATCACGTTGTCCAAGTTGGCCGAATCGCTGCTTTCGGGATTGACAATTGGGTTGAACGTGTCGATATCAGCTTGAGTCCAATTCGGGTGAGCTAAATTCGCTTGCCGCGCCTTCATCCAGGTAATATTGCCCAACAGCGTGTTAATTTCCCCGTTGTGTCCCAGCAAGCGCATTGGCTGGGCTAAGTGCCAGCGGGGCATGGTGTTGGTGCTGAAGCGCCGGTGATAGACGGCAAAGGAGCTTTTATAAGCGGGATTTTTCAGGTCTTGGTAAAATTCTGCCAATACGGCCGATCGCACCATGCCTTTATAGACGATCGTGCGGCAGGAGAAAGAGCAAGTATAAAAGTCTTGGCGGGTGAAGTTGGGGCGATTTGACAGGGCGTGTCCGATCGTGCGGCGCGCCAGAAATAGATGTTTGTCGAGTTCGTCTCCGGCTAAGTGCGGTGAACTGACAATTACTTGTTCGATTTGAGGTTGATTTTCTAGCGCTTGCTCGCCCAAAACCGATGGTACAATGGGAACTTTGCGCCATCCCAAAACTTTCAGCCCGCGATCGGTCAGAACTTGCTCAACCACCTGCCGCGCTATAGTCGCTTGAAATTTATCTTGAGACAAAAACAGCATTCCCACGCCGCAGTTTTCTCGTGGGGGAGGCACAATTCCCTGTTCGGCGAACCAAGTATCCAGCAATTCCCAAGGAATCGCGGTCATCAAACCCGCACCGTCGCCGGAATCTGAGTCAGCGCTGCAACCGCCGCGATGTTCTAGACAAGTTAAAGCTGGGAGCGCTTTTTCAATAATCGAGTGCGTAGCTTCGCCGCTTTGGTTGGCAATAAACCCCACACCGCAGGCATCTCTTTCTTCCACTAACCAGCTTTGGCCGGCGAATGGAGTTCCTCGCTCAGTCTGATGCACGTTTCTGTTACTGTTTGGATCGATCGTGTTACCCATGTTGATTGAATGTTATTTCCGTGATTGTGTGGTGGATGTGTTTTTATAGCTCGGAGAGAGAAGGCTGCCGAGCGGTGGGAGCCTAGTAAACTTTAAAACAGCACATTGGAAGCTGATTGGATAAAAATTTACGTCGATGCTGCCTGTACTTAGCACTAAAACCCTGTTTGCAGATTTTAAATTATCTAGCTCGCATCGCTTCGGAGATGTCTCCTAGAATACCCTGCTGTTAAAAAGCAGTGATTCTTTGGGAAATCGCCGCCCTGCAACTAGATACATTGCAGGCGCTCTAGTTTTTTGTGTGGGTTTTTCCTGAGTCCCGAAGGGTAGCCTTGCGAACTCAGGTAGATAGTAACTTTAGCGTTATTTTGCTTGCTGCGCTGTTGAGTTGCTTTCGTCAGCGCCCGCAGACACAAAAGCCACCTGCCCGCTCAGTCGGTAGGTGCAATGTAGCAGCGCGGTTCACAACTGGTGAAACCTGTCTTATTGTGAAGTCTACTCTCAAGCCGCGAACATCAAGTTTATCAAAAAATTGATAAAATTTCACCCATTACACTCAGAGTTTGCGCGCAAGTCTTGTCAGCGATGTCCAGAACCCAGGCTAAGAGGCCTAGCCAAAAAAGGTTGACAGTTTTCCATAAGCCTATTTTGTATTTTTTTACCCACAAACGTTTTTGACACTCTCCGATCTAAAGACGCGCTTGATTCTTGATTCGTTGAGACGATTTGCTGATGCAGGATTTCTCTCTTCTTCAGGAGAGCTTATCTCTCCACAATCGTTGCCTAAATTTAATCCAGAGGTTTCGGTCTGCCCGACCGTACCCATTCCCTCTTGGAGGATGTTTCTAGCTGCGTTTTCGTAGCGAGCTAATACACAACCACACTTGCAAATATGGGTTTTGGTAGATAGCATTTCCTTTACCACGACTCCGCAACTAGAGCATTCTTGGCTGGTGTATTGCGGATTAACTGCAACCGTGACTCTTTTAAATACTTTTGCAAACTACTCATTCCAGAAACGGAACTTATACCAATACCATCGTTAATTGACTTAGCTAGGTTAGGATTTTTAACCAGCTTTTTATCCTCTTAATTGGCTGATTAAATTACACCTTAATTAACTGCTGTCCTTTAATCATCATTAGCCTCCTTCATTTTCTACTTGGGCTCAACTCCAGTATCAATATCTTTTACATAAAATATTAAGTCTTATTTTTAAAAAGGCGTTTTCATAATTTGAGCTACAAAGTAGATTAAACTAAGTATAGTTAATCAATAGCACGGGCGATAGAGCGAAAATAGTAGATAGTAACTCTAAAAAGCTTCATGCTTGACAGAATCAGTAGGAATACGTAGATATGGCTAGCATAACAAATATTTTTCGAGGATATCAGATTAACGAGCAAATATACGCAGGCAATCGAACTCTAGTTTATCGTGGCCGTCGGTCTTCCGATCAGCAGCCGGTAGTGATCAAACTGCTGCGAAATGACTTTCCCCGCTTCCACGAACTGGTTCACTTTCGCAATCAGTTTGTCATTACTAAAAACTTAGAGATCCCCGGCACTGTCAAGGCATACAGCCTGGAGACATACCATAACCACTATGCTCTGGTGATGGAAGACTTTGGCGGAATTTCCTTAAGTAGCTACCTCGCTAGTCTGGTGTTCGCCAGCAACGAACCCCTAGAAGGCTTGCCCCTTAACGAGTTTCTTCCCATTGCCATTCAAATTGCCAACTCGCTTGACGGACTTTATCGCCACCACGTCATCCATAAGGACCTCAAACCCGCCAACATTTTAATTAACCCTGTCAGCAAACAAGTTAAGCTGATTGACTTCAGCATCGCTTCCCTGTTGCCACGCCAAACCCAAGAAATTCAAAATCCCAACCTCCTTGAAGGCACTTTACCTTACATATCCCCAGAACAAACTGGGCGAATGAACCGAGGGATTGACTACCGCACGGATTTCTACTCTCTGGGAGTCACATTCTACGAACTGCTGACGAGACAGTTGCCTTTCCAAAGCGAAGATCCGATAGAGTTAGTACACTGTCACCTTGCCAAGCAGCCTATCTCAGTTCATCACCTCAACAATAAAGTTCCATTGGTGTTGTCTGAAATTGTTAGCAAACTGATGGCGAAAAATGCTGAAGATAGGTATCAAAGTGCGATCGGACTCAAGTTTGATTTGGAAAATTGTTTGTACCAGTGGCAAAAAACTGGAGAAATCGCCTCTTTTAAACTAGGGCAGCGAGATTTGTGCGATCGCTTCATCATTCCCGAAAAATTATATGGTAGAGAGATCGAAGTATTCTCCCTACTGACAGCCTTCGATCGCGTGAGTGCAGGAAGCGCCGAAATGATGCTGGTGGCTGGCTTCTCAGGCATTGGCAAAACCGCCGTCGTCAACGAAGTTCACAAACCGATTGTCGCAGCTAGAGGCTACTTCATCAAAGGCAAATTCGACCAATTTGGGCGCAGCCAACCCTTCTCAGCTTTTGTACAAGCTTTTCGCGATTTAATGAAGCAATTGCTGAGCGAAACAGATGCTAAAGTTGAACAGTGGAAGACTCAAATCCTGGCAGCATTGGGCGAGAATGCTCAGGTAATCGTTGAGGTAATTCCTGAACTAGAACGGATTATCGGACAGCAACCACCCGCACCAGAACTCGTCGGCAGTGCTGCCCAAAATCGCTTCAATCGGTTACTCGAGAACTTCATTCAACTCTTCACAACCAAAGAACATCCCCTCGTCATCTTCTTAGACGACTTGCAATGGGCCGACTCAGCCTCATTGAACTTGATTAAACTTCTGACGAGCGATCGCGATCGGCGCTATCTCTTATTAATTGGAGCATATCGAGATAACGAAGTCAGTCCCGTACACCCTTTAGTGCTGACATTATCCGACATTCAACAAACCGGAGCTACGGTAAACACCATTACCCTCGCGCCGCTCGATTGCTTCAATTTGAATTGTTTGATTGCCGATACTTTAGTTTGTTCTAGAGCGTTGGCTATGCCCTTAACAGAACTAATCGATCAAAAAACCCAAGGCAATCCGTTTTTTAGCACGCAATTTCTCAAATCTTTGCATAAAGATGGGCTAATTACCTTTAATTTTGAGGAGCGGTATTGGCAGTGCGATATCGCCACAGTGCGAAGCTTAGCCCTGACAGATGATGTTGTAGAGTTCATGGCGCTGCAATTGCAAAAGTTGCCATCCCAGACTCAAGAAGTTTTAAAGTTAGCTGCCTGCATTGGCAACGAATTTGATATAGAAACGCTGGCGGTAGTTTGTGAAAAATCTGCTTCAGATACGGCAGCTAACTTGTGGCCGGCTTTGCAAGCAGGGTTGATTCTCCCACTAACTGAAGTTTATAAATTTTTCACTTCAGACGAGTTTGAATTCATAAATCAGAATTCACAAGGAGACAGCAATACTTCTGACTCATGGTTCCAGAATCCCGACTCCTGTTATTACAAATTTCTGCACGATCGCGTACAGCAAGCAGCTTACGTTTTGATTCCCGAATCCCATAAACAATCCACTCACCTCAATATTGGCCAACTGTTGTTGATTAATACTCCGACAACTGAAAGGGAAGAGCAAATTTTTAATATAGTCAACCAGTTGAATTATGGTGTTGATTTAATTGCCGAAACAACACAGCGTTACCAACTGGCTGAGTTGAATTTGACGGCGGGACGCAAGGCGAAGACTGCTACTGCTTATGCTGCAGCACGCAAATATTTAAATTTTGGCAGGCAAATCCTAGCTCCCGATAGCTGGCAAACTCACTATGAAACAGCCCTCGAACTGCACGTATTAGCGGCAGAAACTGCATACCTGAGCTATGATTTTCAGGAAATGCAGGAATTAGCAGCTTTAGTCCTCCACAATGCCAGAACGCTGCTGGATAAGGTCAAAGTTTATGAAATCGAGCTTTCTGCTTGTACGGCGCAGGTCAAACCCAAACAAGCCGTTGAAATGGGGTTAGCAGTTCTCAAACTCTTGGGAATCTGCTTCCCAGAAAATCCAACTCCGGCCGATATTCAGCAGCGACTAGAACAAACCGCGTCACTTTTTGCGGGTAAAAAAATCGCGGAGTTTATTGATTTGCCAGAAATGGAAAATCTCCAAAAGCAAGCAGCCTTGCGAATTTTATCAGGTTTAGTTTCTCCAGCCTACATCACAGCTCCACTTCTCCTGCCTTTGGTTATTGTGGAAATGGTGCATTTGTCGGTTAGTTATGGGAATGCCCCCTTATCTGCCTTTGCTTACGGCTTGTATGGATTGGTATTAAGCGGTGTAGTTCAAGACATTGAAACAGGATGTGAGTTTGGGCAATTGGCGTTAAATATTGTGGATCTATTTAATGCTAATTACCTCAAAACTAAAGTATATTATACAGTCGGCGTTCACATCATACATGGTAAACATCATGTTAAAGAAACCATCCCTCTTTTAAAAGAGGGTTACGCCAGAGGACTGGAAACAGGAGAGCTAGAATTAGGATATTCAGCCAAAGAAATCTCTCAATATTCATATTTAATCGGTCGGGAAATTGCCGGACTCGAAGAGGAGGTAGCGACTTACTGCAATGCGCTGGTTCAATTTAAACAAGAAGCAGCGTTAAATTATACTCAAATCGTTCATCAGGCTTTATTAAACCTGCTGGGGCGATCGGAAAATCCATGTCAATTTGTGGGAGATGCCTACAATGAAGAAACAATGCTCCCATTTCACATCCAAGCAAACGATCGCAACGGACTCCACTATTTGCACTTCCATAAAATGCTTGTGTGTTACCTATTTGGAGAAACCGAGCAAGCTTTAGAAAATGCTCGGCAAGCCGAACAGTATTTAGACGCGGTGACGGGTATGCTCAACGTGCCGATGTTCTATTTTTATGACTCTCTAGCACGGCTGGGCGTTTGTACCGATGTGGCTTCCTCCGAAGAGAAACAAGAACATCTGGAAAAAGTAAAAAGCAACCAAGAAACCCTTCATAAATGGGCGACTCACGCCCCCATGAATTTCTCTCACAAATGTTACTTAGTGGAAGCCGAACTGTTCCGAGTGCTGGGTGAAAATGTGCAGGCGATGGAAAGTTACGATCGCGCTATTGTTCTTGCTAAAGAAAACGATTATCTCAACGAAGAAGCTCTGGCGAATGAATTGGCTGCTAAATTCTACATGGCATGGGGGAAAGAAAAACTTGGCCAGGTATATCTAAGAGATGCTTACTATGCTTATGCTCGTTGGGGAGCGAAAGCAAAAATCGACGATTTAGAACAACGCTATCCCGAACTTCTTGCTCCTATCTTCAAACAGGAAAATGCTGGTTCGTTCGAGAAAGGTACTACTTCCCATGAGACTTCATTAATTTCTAGTCATCGCCAAACAATTGCTGGCAGTACGAGTACCACAGTAATAGATTTACCAACTGTTATCAAAGCTTATCAAGCTTTGTCTAGCGAAATAAAGCTGGAACAATTGCTCACTACCCTGATGGAAGTAGCGATTCAGAATGCAGGCGCTCAAACAGGAGTATTAATTTTGAAAGAAGAGGAAAACTGGACTATCGCCGTCCACTGTAGCGATCGCCAAGGCTGTCTTCTGCAAGAAACTATTGGGATTGAGGAGAGCGACTCTATTCCCCAGACTGTGATTAATTACGTTAAACGTAGCAATAAAACCCTAGTTTTCGATGATGTCAAGACTGAATTAATATTTACTGCGGACCCCTATATCAAGCAGCACCAACCTAAGAGCATCCTATGTACTCCGATTATCCATCAAGGCAAAATGATGGCAATTCTGTATTTGGAAAATAATCTGACGACGGGGGCATTCACAGGCGATCGCGTCGCTCTGCTTAACATCCTCTGCTCCCAAGCTGCCATCTCGCTGGAAAACGCCCGCTTATATCAGCATTCTCAAAAGCTTTATCAACAATCTCAGGATTATGCCCAAAAACTGGAGCAGTCTATTCAGAATCTCAAACAGATGCAACTGCAATTGGTGCAGGGTGAAAAAATGTCGGCTCTGGGAAATTTAGTCGCAGGGGTAGCCCACGAAATTAACAATCCCGTAGGCTTTATCGCCGGCAACTTGCAACCTGCTCAAGACTACGTGGGGGATTTATTCAATTTGATTGATTTGTATCAAGAAAAATTTCCCAATCCGGGAGGGGAAATTGAAGCCGAAATAGAGGATATGGACTTGGAGTATTTGCGAGAAGATTTGCCAAAATTGATTGGCTCAATGAAGGAAGGAGTCGATCGCATCCGCAATATCAGTACGAGTTTGAGAACGTTTTCCAGGGCAGATAGCGATCGACCCGTTTCTTTCAATATTCACGATGGACTTGAAAGCACTCTGCTGATTCTCAAGCACCGTTTAAAAGCCAGCGAGTTCCGCCCTGCCATTGAAGTTGTGAGAGAGTATGGTAACTTGCCCCTCGTAAAATGCTTTCCCGGACAGTTAAACCAGGTATTTATGAATGTGCTGGCTAATGCCATTGACGCTCTGGAGGAGTCCAATAAGGGGCGGAGTTTTAATGAAATTAAAGCCCTGCCTAATCAAATCACGGTTCAAACTGCTCTGAGCGAAGACAACAATCAGGTTTTGATTCGGATTAAGGATAATGGAGTGGGGATGTCGAACGAAGTCCAAGAAAATATCTTTAACCACTTATTCACAACCAAGCCTGTGGGTCAAGGAACCGGGTTAGGATTGTCGATCGCACATCAAATTGTTGTGGAAAAACATGGAGGTACGTTACTCGTGAATTCTTCTTTGGGGCAGGGTTCGGAGTTTGTGATTTCTATTCCGGGGTGAGCCTTTTGTAGTAGGGCTTGAGGGCAATTAGTGCGATCGCCAAAAATATCAGATTTAGTAAAAAGAGACATACAGATTTTCCGGGTTTCTAAATCCCCATGCGTTTAGAAGTGAAATTGTGAGTTGTAAGCTGTGAAACGTAATTTTTTCTATTGGCGTCTAATATTGTCAGTCTCGATTTTACCTGTACTGGCGATCGTCCCGTCTTTAGTGTGGAATCAACCCGCAAGAGCACAAGAGGCGGAGAGGGCTGGGCTGATTCATGCTTCGAGATCCCGCCAAGGAATGAATTCCCTGGCTGATAGCGAAAGTCGGTTGAAACTGAAATCTTGCACCATTCTCAAGAACAGGCAAGATGCCTGTTCCACAAAGAGTGAATTTTCTTGTGGAACAGGCATCTTGTCTGTTGCTAAACAAGTAATTGAGAATGGTGCAACATCTCAGTTAAAACTTGCATCTTGCACCATTCTCAAGAACGGGCAAGATGCCCGTTCCACAAAGAGTGAATTTTCTTGTGGAACAGGCATCTTGCCTGTTGCTAAACAAGTAATTGAAAATGGTGCAACATCTCGGTTGAAACCGACTGAAATATTGACAGATAGTCCTCTTGAGAGGACTTCAGCTATGAGACAGGGGTTTCAACCCCTGTCGGACTATAGGCTTTTGGCTCAATCTGTACCGCCCTCTTCGATAATTAGACAAGGCCGCCAAGTTTCTCTAAACGGTCGCATTCTCCCCCTAAGTTGGGTTCAGCAGTTGATTCATGCTTCGAGTTCCCGCCAGGGAATGAATTCCCTGGCTGATAGCGAAAGTCGGTTGAAACCGACTGAAATATTGACCGATAGTCCTCTTGAGAGGACTTCAGCTATGAGACAGGGAATTCATTCCCTGTCGGAATATAAGTTTTTGACTCAATCCCTACCGCCAGATTCCAGAATCAAACAAGGCCGCCAAGTTTCTCTAAACGGCCGCATTCTCCCCCTAAGTTGGACTCAGCAGCCGGCAAACAGCACTTCTGCGAATTTCCGAACTTGGATTGCTGATGTTGGATTGATGCAAGGTGCGGGAGTGGATTTGCTTAGCAGCGCCGACAGTACCAAACAACCTGTGCAGTGGTTTTCCGTATCTTTAACCGGTGCTCAAAGCTTAGCAGCGCGGGCAACAGGCCCGTATCGTTACTTAGATGTTACGGATTTTGCTAGACTTGCGGGCTGGGAGATATCTGCTGATGGGAATATTCTCAAAATTACGTCTCAAACTGCAAGTGTTACCGGAATTCGGCAAGCACAAATAGAATCGGGCGATCGCATTGTAGTAGATCTCGATCGACCCGCCCCCTGGCAAGTTAACTTTGTCAATAAACCAATCCCGTCGCCGACACCCACACCCAACCCCCCGGACGACCCCACAAAGCCCCCTATCCCACTGCAAAACCTCCGCGCAGCGCCAAACCTCGAAACACCAGACGACCCGACCAAACCCGCCCTGCCGCTGCAAATAACGCCCGTAGCGCCGATCGCCGGTCAAGAATGGTCGATCGCGATCGATGCCAAAGTCGATCCCGCCATAATTCAGCAGACTTTCTCAACCAGCAAACAATTGCTATCACTAAAAGTCGAACCTGACGGCGCTCAAACCCGAGTCAAAGTGAAGATTCCTTTAGGTTGGAGGCCGCAAGTTTTCAGTCTGGGAAATCCCAATCGATTAGTTATCGACATTCGGCCAGATTCGTTAGTAGAAAAAAACATTGTTTGGGCGCCCGGTGTGCAGTGGCGACAGCAGTATCAAAATTTAGGAACTGATCGTTTTCCGGTAGTTTGGTTAGAAGTTAATCCGCGTCAAGCGGGTGTGAAAATTCGACCAATTCTTAGCAATCAGCCGACAGATCAAGGCACTGCACCTTTATTGCAAACAGCCGAACTTTTGGGTGCTGCTGCTGCAATTAATGCAGGGTTTTTCAATCGAATTAATCGCTTAGCTTTAGGGGCAATTCGGCGCGACAATAAATGGCTTTCCGGGCCGATATTGAACCGGGGGGCGATCGCGTGGAACGATCGGGGAGAATTTGCGATCGATCGTTTGACTTTGCAAGAAACTGTGATCACTCCGGCAAATCAATTTTTGCCTGTTTCTCATCTCAATAGTGCCTACGTACAACCGGGAATCGGTCGCTACAATTCTGATTGGGGAACAACTTATACTCCGTTGTCGGGCAATGAAATAGTTGTGACAGTTGCGGGTGATAGAGTTGTCAGCCAATCCCCCGGAGGTGCGGTGGGAACAACAACTTTTCCCATTCCAGCTAACGGTTATATTTTGGCTTTGCGTGCCGATTTGTTCCCTGCATCTGAACTCTCTATCGGCACTTTATTGCGTTTGGAAACTAACACTTTTCCGGCTGATTTCAACCGTTTTCCTTACATTCTCGGCGGCGGGCCGGTGTTGGTACAAAACAGTCAAGTTGTGCTGGATGCTAGGGCGGAAGGGTTTAGCGATGCCTATGTTAGACAGACAGCAATTAGAAGTGCGATCGGGCGAACTGCTGCGGGGAATTTGCTGATTGTAGCGGTGCACAATCGCGCGGGCGGGGCGGGGCCAAATTTCGCAGAACTCGCGCAGATATTGCAGCAAATGGGTGCTGTGGAGGCTTTAAATTTGGATGGGGGAAGTTCGACGAGTTTGTATTTGGGAGGTAGTTTGCTCGATCGACCTCCGTCAACTGCGGCGAGAGTTCATAATGCGATCGGTATTTTCATTCAACCATAAACCGTAAGTAGGTAGGCGGGAAAAAACCAATCTATGTAACAAAATATTAAGTTACCTAATTGGAGTTAAACTTAAGACGT
>NZ_JAUBSH010000103.1:0-24035 GCF_036704705.1 Microcoleus sp. K1-B1
TCTCTTTGAGCACAACTTGATATTTTTTATTATATCATATTAGTTGTTTGTGTAATTAATTTTGTTTGACTACTTAATATCGACGCCTACTCCCACAACAACGCCGACGCCTACTTTCACACCAACTCCTACGGCCACACCAACTCCTACAGCCACACCAACCCCATCTGTCACGCCAACGCCCAATCCGACATCAACACCAACGCCATCTGTCACGCCAACGCCAACTCCGACAACAACACCAACGCCATCTGTCACACCGACACCAACGCAGTCCAATCCTTCTCCAATTATCGGTACTGATGGCGACGATATCCTTGCAGGCGATCGCAGCAACGATACCATCAGTGGTAAACAGGGAAATGATACCCTCAGTGGTCTTGATGGCAACGATCGGATGTACGCTCATCAAGGTAATGATCTTCTCGAAGGTGGCAACGGGGATGATAGCCTTTACGGTGGCAAGGGCAATGATACTTTGCTTGGCAATAACGGTGAGGATGTTTTATTTGGCGATCGCGCTTCTGACAGTCTCCTTGGCGGTGAAGGGAATGATACTCTCTACGGCGGTGAGGGAAATGATACCCTATTTGGCAGCTTGGGAAATGATTGTTTAATTGGAGGTTTGGGGAGCGATCGATTCCTCTTAGGACTTGATGTCGGAACGGATACCATTTTAGATTTTGAAGACGAGAAAGATTTGCTCACACTTGCTAGCGGTATCACCTTCTCTCAATTAGCAATTACTCAAAGTAACAGTGCAACTTTAATCCGGTTTGTGCCAACAGGAGAAATCTTGGCATCTCTGAGCACGATATCGGCGAGTCAAATTAATGCTGCCGACTTCACTTTCCTCTAAAACATGACTTACGCATAAACTCTATCTGTAGGGTGCATCTCGATCTAACTTCTCAATTTTTGCTCACTTCCTCAAAAGACTCCGACCCCAAAGGACTCGGAATCCAACCTTGAATATTCTTGCGTTTCCCTAAAAGCGGCTGCGAATGTACGATCGGCAAACGCACAGCTTCCTCGTGCAAAATCTCGCTAACTTCCGCATAAATTTTCGCCCTAGCTGCTTTATCCCCACTCGCCCTCCCCTGATCCAAAAGTTGCAGAACTTTCGGATTTTTCCAATTTCCCAAATCCCCCGTGGAACTAGGCCCGAAGTGAGGATAATAAAAATTGTCTGGATCGCCATAATCTCCCGTCCAACCCATCATAAAAGCTTGAAAGCCGGGAGGTTTGAGGCGATCGGCTAAATAAGCAGACCAATCCTTTGTCAGCAATTTTACGCGAATCCCGATCGCGCTCAAATCCGCCGCCAAAGCCTCAGCAATCGGCTTCGGCGTGGGAAAATAGGGACGGCTGACGGGCATATACCACAAATCCAAATCAAAACCGTTCGGATAACCGGCTTTCGCGAGCATTGCTTTAGCTTGCTGCGGGTTAAATTCATAATCTTTAACTCGATCGGACGCCGCCCAATTCAGCGCAGGCGGGATAAATTGCGAATCATGTTTTCCGAGTTCTCCCCAGAAAGCTTTGACTATTGCTGGCTTGTTAATTGTTTGGGCGATCGCCCGCCTGACTTCTGGTTTTGACAAAGGTTCGTAACTCGGATTTAAGGCTAAATAACCGACATTAAAAGAAGGTCGCACAACAGCTTCTAAATTAGCATCTCCCTGAACTTCTTGCAGTTGATCCGGCGTTAAATCCACAGTCAAATCAAGTTGACCAGCTCTCAATTGAGCCAGTCTCGCCGCCGGATCATCAACAAAACGAATTACCAATTGATTGACTTTTGGCGTGCCAGTTTTCCAATAATTCGGATTTTTTGCTAAGATAATGCGATCGCCCGATCGCCATTCCTGAAACACAAAAGGCCCCGTACCCACCGCCAGCGACCCCGGAGTTCCGTACTTAGCACCCGCTTTTTTCACCGCCGCCGGACTCGCCATCCCGAAATAACCAGATCCAATCGCTGACGGAAAAGCAGCAAAAGGTCGATTCAAAACAAATTTAATTGTAAACTTATCAACAACTGCCACATCTTTTACTAAAGAATCTTTTTCTCCCTTAAACCCGCCAAAAAAATCTTTCCAAATCGGATAATTCTTGCCCGCTTCTCGAAAACCGTTAGGATTTTTCGCATCCCACCAGCGATCTACATTAAACTTAACAGCTTCCGCATCAAAATCCGTACCGTCGTGAAACTTTACCCCGGAACGCAACTTAAAAGTCCAAGTTTTGCCATCTTTAGAACTTGACCATTCAGTAGCGAGACTCGGCTCAAGTTCTACAGTTCCCGGTTTGAAATCAGTCAAGCGATTGTAAATTTGGTCGATAACAATCACCGAATTTCCATCAGTAATATTTCCCGGTTCCAGATTGACCGGCGGCCCACCCGCACCGTATACTAAAGCCCCAGCCGGAACCGTTGCAGGAGTTGTCGGAGTTGGAGAATTATTGCTAACCGTGTTTGAAGGAGTGCCGCAATTTGAGAGAATTACAGCCATCCCAAAAACTATACTTAATAAAACTAAACGCCAGGGTTTTAACAATCTCATTTGAATAGCTCCGGTTTAATAGTAAATTTTACTCATATCAATAAATTTTAATTGGCTCTTTCTCTCCCCTCTGTGGTCTCTGCGTTCTCTGCGGTTCATTTAGTAAATTCTATATTAACCACCCATCTAAATTAACAAACAAAATAGAGCAGCCTGATGATATCATGCTGGAGGGAAAAATATCAAGCCACACCTGTACATTAGGCGACGCAACCAGCATGAAAGCTAACGTTTGCGCCTAGCTAGAGGGGTCATTCGATTTTAGGTTTTAGATTTTAGGTTTTAGATTTTAGATTTTAGATTTTAGATTTACTCCATGAACCTGGGGGAGCATCTCATATTTCTAAAAACACTTCTTATGGCTGCTTTCTTCTTCCTCTTGCCTCCGGGCTCCTGCCTCCGGGCTCCTGCCTCAAAACTCCAATTTCTAGCTTAGCTGCTTTCATAAAGATGCTCCCAATGAGCGAGCTTGAACTTTCGTCTAAAATTTTGCTCTCTTCACCACGTGGGGCAGGGCTGTTTCATTCTCTTCTAGGGGCTGCCCCCCGTGGCTGCCCCCATGTCTGAAACTTGTGAAATCGTCTGTGGGGGGGTAGGTATTCTTGGCACTACAAGAGTCAAAATCGCGATTTTCGTGAGAATGAAAAAGCCCTGCTTGTTTACTAATTGTTTACATCGCTAATTTTCCCAACTTGGTGATAGCTTTCTTGCCCAATTTCTATCGGATTTGGGGGTGTTAAACAAATACAA
Source organism: Microcoleus sp. K1-B1 (assembly GCF_036704705.1). Lineage (NCBI taxonomy): Bacteria > Bacillati > Cyanobacteriota > Cyanophyceae > Oscillatoriales > Microcoleaceae > Microcoleus > Microcoleus sp. K1-B1. The sequence goes on from NZ_JAUBSH010000103.1 coordinate 3,321, forward strand.
GTGAGTGCAGTTTTTTTCGCTATCATAACGGGGGTAGCTAACCCGGATTTGGTGTTATACCTACTTAAAATGAATCGCAGAGTGCTTACGAACTCTGCGATTCACTCAAAACTACTCGTCAATTACTGCGGTTTTTGACCGTTTTGCATCCGGTTTTTAGCATTTTGTCGGCGCTGCTGCATCAGTTGAGCTAATTGGCTGCGCTGTTCCGCCGTGAGCACTTCTCGCATTGCGAGTGTAATTTCAAATTGCACCTCTTCAAACTGCTGTCTCAATCCCATTATTTGACGGTGTTTTTCACGGATTTCGCTGGCATTTGCCGTGCCGGACATCATCGTGTCCAATTCTTGTCTGGCTTGGCGCACTGCTTGCATCCGCTGGGAAACTTGGTCTTTGTAGCGATCGCGCACTGCCTGCATTTGCTGCTTCTGATCTGCGCTTAAATTAAGTTTCTCGAACATCCCACCTTCCCTGCCAGCGGGTCGATTGGGACGCTGGTTTTGTGCAATTGTTTCTGGTTCTAGCGGATTGGGAACTGCTATTGCTGCGGCTGTGCTGCCGAGAGTCAGCATTAAAACGGCTAGGGCAGATATACGACGAATTGACATGAAAATTACCTGTTTGATATTACTTATTTGTTGGCGCTTGACTGTCAGCACTAGGGCTGACAGTCAACCAGTCTGTTTGTGAGCGATCGGTCATACTTTCTTGGGGAGAATCATGGAGTACACCCTCCCAGTTAGTAACTAAAAATTCTTCTAACTTAGCTGTTTCCTCATCCTGCACTTGTGCAGTCTGAAACGGACGGTATCCAGACCAAAAAACTAGCAGGCTAGCAGCAATGGCAGACGACAAAGCCCACTTAGAAACAGAGGATATTTTGAACCTGTTATCAGACTTTGCTGACGCACTTAATCGCGTTTTTGGGAGGTGGTTTTCAGGGAAAAGGCTCGCCTGATTACTTTCGATTGCGGCTAGAATTTTTTGCTCTAAATCTGGTCTAGCTTCAGGAATATTTTGGCTATGTTGCTTCAAGAAATTAACTAACTCTTGGTCGCTGCTTGGGTTATTCATAGCTCGCTGACACCTTCTTTTTGCAAAAATTGCCGCAGAGAATTTCGGGCATAAAACACGCGAGATTTGACGGTTCCCGCAGGGAGTCCCAAAATTTGGGCTACTTCTTTTTGCGGAATGTCTTCTAAGTCGTGCAGCACCAAAACGCTGCGGTGTTCAAAGCTCAATTGCTCCAGTCCCCGCTGCACTAAATCTTGATAGTGCAACTGCATCAAGTCCGAGGTGTTATCTTTGAGAATAACCAGATCCATTGTTTCTTGATTTTTGAGTTGGGAGTCAAAAGAATGCTGTTTAGCAAATGCTTGTCTTTGGTCAGAAGCCACATTCCAAGTGATTCGATAAAGCCAAGTAGAAAAGTTTTCCTGGTGCTTGAGTTTGGGCAATCCTTTCCAGACTCGCAGGAATACTTCTTGTGCTAAATCGTCAAGAAGTGAGGGGCCGCAGAGTTGGTAAAGGGTTGACCTGACTTTGTGTTGGTAGCGTTTGTAAAGGTAGCGAAAGCAAGTGCGATCGCCCTTTAGGCACTCAGCAACTAAGTCCGAGTCGGAACAGTCATCGGTTAAAACATTGGCTGACACAGCTAACACCTGTGAAGTTTCCCCCACCAGTTCGTTATCTGAAGTGTTTAGACAGGACGATCGCAAAAAAGGTTCAAAGGATTTAAAATTTTTTTTCGACGACGCGGCAGGTAGGGAAACGGCACTGCCGTGTCCTGATTTTTCCTGTAATTAACGGGTTTCGAGGTGTAAAGCCTGGGAACCCAAATCCAGAGTCCCAGCCTTGGTTAAGAAAATGGACGCTCTGACTCGCCCCAGAAGCGTTACTTTTACAAGTGATTTAGAAAAGCTATAGCGGTTCTCAAAAAAGTGAGGTATGCCCTATGCCCTATGCCCTATGCCCTATGCCCTATGCCCTATGCCCTATGCCCTATGCCCTATGCCGGATAGTACCTCATCTTTCTGAGAAAGGCTATATGTATAGCGGTTCTCAATTAAGGGAGGTACAAGTTTAGATTGAATAATTGAATAATTGGGGAATTTACGAATCAATTAAAAATTCCTCAATACCCCAATTTAAAATCTAAATCTGTACATCATCTACCTGAGAAAAGCTATAGTAGACTTACCACTTTTATTGACCTGAGAGTTTGAGGCGATCGCCTGCCTGCGATATTGCTCGATCCAGGATTGAATTGCCAATTTAAATTCAGCTTTTTGTGCGTCTTGAATTCCTTTGGGATCGAAGCGATCGCAATAATGAATCTCAATCAACAATGCTAACTCTTCGAGACAATATAATTCCGGTTTTTCTTTTTTTAACCTCTCGATCCAATTTTTTAAAGACTCGGAAGGATGGCGAATCAATCCAGACTCATTTAACGCCTGTTCGATTAAATAAAATTCCGATTTCGGACTCAATGAATCTTTGTTATAAATAGCTTTTAGCCATCTTTGTTTTTTAGATAAAAGGCGTACAGTTTTCTTAAAATTAGGATTACACCTCCAAATAAATATTAATGCCAGCAGGATAACTCCCCCATACTTCAATCCATTGCTACCTGATAAATATCGCAACCCCAGCAAAATTTTGTAACTCAATAGCGACCATAAATCAGAGATAAATGCCCCTGGGGGAGCAGCATCCTCCTCCATGCTTTCCCAATCAGAAGGCGTAGCATCAAAAGCTTGCCATTTTCCCGCGATATAAGCCAAAGTCCAAGCATGAGCATGGCGACTTCTTACAATATATTGGTTCTCCAAAGGACTAAATTCGTGAACAGAATATCCAACAGCATAACGGGCTGGAATACCAAGTTTTCTGAGGAGAAGTGTCGCAGCAGTAGCAAAATATTCACAATGTCCAGAGCGAGTGTTGAGTAAAAATGTTGATAGAGGCGTAGCATCATTATCTTGGCCCCTAAGCTTCAGTGAATAAACGAAATTTTTCAGAAAGAACCACTCTATTTTATCTAAGATTTCTGGTGGCGCCTTTCCTTGAATATCCATTTGGCTGAGGATTTTATTCAGTGCAGCTATTTCTGATTTTGGTATTTGTAGGTCATCTTTTGTAGGCGGGCTATCTACAGAAAAATTATTATTAAAGTAGCTTCGATAAGCCAGCATATCACCTTTTCCTACCACTTTAATTGTGCCATATTTATTCTTTTCCATCTGACTGACAGGCAATGCGTCAATTTTAAAAGTTCCATCTGGCAGCTTTAATAAACCTTGGTTGCCTTGGAGTGTAGCCGAAATAGTAATCGTTGATGGATTCGGTAGTTGGTCGCCTAAATCCCAAGTTGTGCCATTAGTCTTTGATTGTACGGGAACAAAGTTAGGATTTAAGGCGAGCCAAAGTGAAGAGTTGTAGCGATTATAAGTGGCTTCTCTTAGCAGTCGGGGAGGAGGCTGTTTAGCTTCAGAAGCCACTCTAAAAATAATTTCATTTGACTGTTTTAATAATCCCACTGATCCCATGTTCGTTTGTTTTTTCAAAAAATCTGTTTCTTGAGAATTCCCATGACTAAGCCATGAGATTGCTTGCTGTTCTACTGCTAGGTGAAGTTGGTGCAGGCCCATCTGTCCTATAAATCCTATACTGCCAGCAATTAACATCAGACCAAGCCAGAGAATAAATGAAACATTTTTCGGTCTCACAGACCACAAAGCAATAGCGGTTAAGGCAAATATCCCAGCATAAAAAGATATCTCTCTACTATTCGCAGCACTAGCGGATAGCAGACAACAGATAAAATATGGATAATTTAGATTCACCATCAAGTGCTTAAGTGGTGCTTTTTTTGTAGCCTTGTTTAGCCACAAAAACATTAGGCGTATATCCAAACTTTCCTTGACAGAATATACCTGAGCAGCTACCAGTGGAAAAAATAAACCAGGAAGCCACTGCAACAAATTATATATCAAGTAAATAGAGGGGTTAGCGACCAGGAGATAAACCAGCAAACAGCACAAAAAAATCAGGCAGAAATTAGCAATGCGCTTAAAATCACTAGCTGAAAAATCCCACCGATAAGGCAACCAGTTAGCTGCCTCTAAAATCAGAGCAATTGGTAAAGCAAAAAACCATAGTCCCGTCTGCCAGCCCCAAAAAATTACACTAACACCCAAAAGAAACACTGGCATTTTCATAATTTCATTAACTCCTCTTGTATTTGACCTAGCTTTAAAATATGGCAGCTTGTTAAGTCATCTTTAATCAACTCTAAATTTAAGCTATCTAATTGAGCATCTCGCTCTGTTAAAATTAAAACTAATGTATGGATGTCGCGACTTCTCAGATAATTTACTAATCTTTTTCTAGGTTCGTCCCAGCACAAAAATATACAAATGCAACCGCTTAGCAGAGATATTTTTTCCATTAAAACTGAGGTGAGCGAGTCAAAAAGTTTATCCTGGCAGGCACCGACGGAGGCGAGAATTTCTAGCATTTTATCAGTAGAGTTCAGCCCTCTACCAAAGGTAAAACAATAAGCTTCTTGAACGACGAACATCAAATCCAATAAGGATTCTTGAGTCTGAACTTCATAGGATAATGAAGCAGCAATTGAAATTGCTTCTTCTAAAATTTCACTATATTTTACACTTTGAAATGTATCCAAAATTAGGGCGTGCCTCACAAAAAATTCATCCTGTTCTTCTTTGACCATTGGCTTACCTGCTTTTGCCCAACTTTTCCAGTGAATTTTTCGTAGCGGATCTCCCGGTCGATAATCCCGCAGAGACCTAAATTCCTCGGAATCTCCTACGGATGAAGCTAATGTTACGCCACCTGATTGATATCTTCTTGAGCCAGGAAGCTGAATTGGTGGTAAATGATATAGTTTGGGTAAAATTAACAGAGATTGGGGCAAGGAAATTGTTTTACAAGCATTCCAAATCCCAAAAGGATCTGACCTAGTAACTGTTAGACCACTGAGGCGGATAACACCTCTGCAAGACGGCGTAATTTCACCTACCACTTCTGTTTTGCTATTGGGTGGAAGAGGAGGCAATTCTATGACCTTAGCTGTGGCGCATTGTTTTCTATAAATCAGCCACAGCCAACGATAATAGCCGAAGTATTTATCCAATGAAGTGCGCTTTTCTTCACCGGGTTCAGGTGTTTCTATAAATTCTTGAAAGCTTGGGTATATGTCGGCAAAATTTTCCCACAATTTCAGGTTATTGTGACTCAGGTTAGTTTTGTTATGAATAAGTAGACGGTATTTTAAAGTGACTCCAACAGTTGCAAACTTTGGCAACAACCGTACTGCCTTGAAGCGGAAGCGAAAAAATTTACTAAAAATTATGGCTATTCCTATAATTGACAACAGGAAAGTAAAGATTTGATAAGTCACAGTCTGATTAGTATCTAATCCTAAAATTCCCGCTAAAAGCGTGCAGCTAAGCACTGCTAACCCATTGTTGGTCAATCGCTTCTTTCGCGAGCGATTTACACGCGCACAGAAGCGAAAAATAGCGTAGAAAAAACGTTTCATTTTTTAGGCGGGTACAGGAATAGATTTGATAATTTCTTCAACAACACCTGCGGCCATTCTACCCGAAAAACGCGCTTGAGGTTCCATTACTAGGCGATGAGCGATTACTGATACCGCTTGTTCTTGAATATGTTCTGGCGTAACAAACTCATAGCCATCGAACAAAGCTAATGCTTGAGCAACTTTCATTAAAGCTATGGAAGCTCTGGGACTCGCCCCTAGTTGTACGCCTTCGGCTGAGCGAGTTGCATTCACGATATCTACGAGGTAACGTTTCAATTCTTCACTAATTCTAATTTGCTTTACCTGCTGTTTTAAGCTAATTAAATCCTCTAAATTAACGCAGGTTTGAAGTGTATCAATAGGATGTTGATGGATTTGATCTCCGAGCAGGTTAACTTCCTCTTCTGGCGAGATGTATCCTAGACTAAATTGAACTGCAAAGCGATCCATTTGGGCTTCAGGAAGTGGATAAGTGCCACGAGATTCTACTGGATTTTGAGTAGCAATGACAAAAAATGGGTCTTTAAGTTTGTGCAAATTTCCGTCAATGCTGACTTGAAATTCTGCCATTGCTTCTAGGAGGGCGGATTGGGTTCGCGGTGATGACCGATTGATTTCGTCAGCCAAGATAATATTAGCAAAAATTGGGCCTTCGTGGAAATGGAACGTGCGTTGATTAGGGTCGAGCATGGATATGCCCAAGATATCGGATGGCAAAAGGTCAGGTGTAAATTGAATGCGTTTAAAGGTGACATCGACAGATAAGGCTAGGGCTTTAGCTAGGGTAGTTTTACCTGTACCGGGATAATCTTCTAAGAGGACGTGCCCGCCACTCACAAAGGCTGAGAGCAATTTCCTGATTGCTGCTGATTGCCCTTTCACCACTTTTTGAATGTTGTTGGAAATCCTTTGATAAATTTCTCTGCCTGACTGAGCGTGATTTTCTGTAATTGCTTTATCCATTATTTATTGTGTTCGTAGCGTTCGGTTAATGTCCCGCTGATTGGCTTCGATCGATTTAACTATTTACAGCATTTTTCCAATATGTATAAGTTTCTAAACCAATACTTTTTTGATTTTCATTATATATCTCATCCAAACACCTGAAAAGAGCCAAAGCGTAATTTTTCAATCCCAACTCTGTCAAACTTGTGAGAATCCTAGTCAGCCGCAGGTAGTTGTGATTAAATTGTTGAATCCACTCTCTTTTCCGTGACAAATATTCCTCGGATTTGGCAACTACAATTTCTGCGTTTTCCCCTTCGCGGCATTCCAACCCGTAAAACGCCAGCATGACATTGAACGAATGGAGTAAGCGATTTTTCAACTCTTCACTTGTTCTAAAAGCTTGAATTACCTCATCATTTAAAGTCGGAGCACTGGAATTAAAGCGGCTCTTTTCTCTCAGCGGAAACAGCCATTGAATGTAATTGTGCACGGATTCCAGCTTCTGGTAATCCCACGACCAAATATCCTCGATCGCCCGACCTTGTGAATCAGGCTGCTGACCGAGATAGAATGCTAAAATTTTGTTTTGTTTGGTTGAATCACTCATTAATAAGTTGTGTTGTATCTAAATTGTATTTTTGGGCGGGCGGGACGCCCACCCCACAACCAGAAAATTTAATTTTTGTGTGGAACAGGCATCCTGCCTGTTCTTCAAAATAGTTTTCTTGAGTCGGTTTTAACCGACTTTAGCTATTAGCCAGGGGTTTAAACCCCTGGCCGCTTCCCCCGCTTTACCGCAAAGTAACAAACTCTTCAGCAGTCGATGGGTGAATGCCAATAGTCGCGTCGAAGTCTTTCTTCGTAGCTCCCATATTAACAGCGATCGCCATTCCTTGAATAATCTCGCCCGCGTCTTTCCCAACCATGTGCACGCCCAAAACTCTGTCAGTATTAGTTTCAACAACTAACTTGACAAAAGTCTTCTCATCTGCACCTGTCAAAGAATGAAACATCGGTCTAAACTTGGCTGTATAGCACTTAATTGATTCGGGAAACTTGGCTTTAGCCTCCTCTTCTGTTAAGCCAACTGTAGCTGCTTCCGGCTGCGAAAATACTGCTGATGCAACATTTTCGTGACTGATCGATCTGGGGTTATTACCAAATTCAGTATCGGCAAAAGCACGGCCTTCAGCGATCGCAATTGGCGTTAAATTGATGCGGTTTGTGCAATCTCCGACAGCAAAAATGTGCGGCTGACTGGTGCGGCTGTCTTTGGTAACGGCGATCGCACCTTTATCTGTTTCTACTCCCGCATTTTCTAAACCCAATTTTTCTAAATTAGGCTGACGCCCGGTAGCGCACAGTAGCGCGTCTACTATCAATGTTTCTGAGGATTTTCCCGACAAAGTTAATTTTAAACCTTCTGGGGTTTTCTCAACTTGTGCGATCGAGCTTTCTGTCAAAAATTCAACTCCGTGCTTAGTCATTCCTTCTTGCACGTTAGCTCGAATTTCTGCGTCGAAGTAGTGCAAAATTTGATCGCGCCGGATGATTTGAGTTACTTGACTTCCCAACCCGTTCATAATGCAAGCAAATTCGACGCCGATGTAGCCTCCTCCCCAAATTGCCAACCGTTTTGGCTGCTCTTTTAGTAGAAAGATTTCGCGAGAGGTAATCGCGTGTTCGATGCCGACAATTGGGACTCTTTGCGCTTCTCCGCCGACTGCAATTAAGATTTTGGCGGCGGTGATTTTTCTGTCACCAACTTCGACAGTGTGGGGGTCAATAAATTTGGCGTATCCTGAGATTAATTCGACTCCGGCTTTTTCAAGAAAGCTGATGTGCAGTTTGCTGAGTCGGCGCACTTCTGTGTCTACCGTGGTGACAAGTTTTTCCCAGTCGAAGCTGCTTTCTACTGGACTCCAACCGTAGCCCACCGCATCTTCATAAAGGTGCGAAAATGTTGAGGCGTAAACCATGAGTTTTTTGGGAACACAGCCGCGAATTACGCAGGTTCCGCCTACTAAATCATTTTCGGCGATCGCCACTTTTGCGCCGTAGGATGCTGCTCGCTTGGAACTCGCCAATCCGCCGGAACCCGCACCTATCACAAACAAGTCGTAGTCGTATGTCATAATTGTCTCTACCTTCTTATCGCCCACTTACCAATTTTACGCTTTACTTTTCTTAATGATATCTCAAAAATTTTTTTTTGGGGGATCAACTACTTTACTTTTTGCGCTTGAACGGGTATTATTTTATAATTGGAATCTGTGCGTTAATTTTAAATTTTCTCACACTCCCATTATTAGAGTATAGCACAAGCGATCGACAAGAAACATATAAAAATGTAATTTTTTTTCTGCGACCGATGAGGAAATAGCTAGTTATAGTTCTCGGAGACAACCACTATGCAAGTCACGACCGAACAAATTATTTATCCATGCAGCGACGGTCAACCAATGGCAGATAGCACAATACAATACAAATTAATTGTCAAAATCAAAGAAGGTTGCGAATCGCTGTTTAAAAACGACCCAAACGTGTTTGTAGCAGCCGATTTACTGTGGTATCCAGTTGAAGGTAGACCAGACATTTCTCAAGCACCGGATGTCATGGTAATATTTGGTAGACCAAAGGGCGATCGACGTTCCTACCTGCAATTTAACGAAGATAATATTGCTCCCCAAGTTGCGTTTGAGATTCGCTCTCACAACGACAGACAAACCAAGATGTACAAAAAACTTTCATTTTACAATCGCTATGGAGTCGATGAATATTACCTTTACGATCCAGAAAACAACGATTTGAGCGGTTGGCAAAGAATTGAAGGAAACTTAGAATTAATTGAGCCGATGGAGGGCTGGGTAAGTCCGAGATTGGGAGTGCGATTTGAGTTGGGCGAAGCTGGGTTAGAAATATATCGACCCGATGGACAAAGGTTTCTTTCATATTCGGAATTGGAGGAACAGGGGGAATTAAACCGCCAGCGTGCAGAACAAGAAGCTCAAAGAGCCGAACAGGAAGCTCAAAGAGCCGAACAAGAAGCTCAAAGAGCCGAACGTTTGGCAGCAAAACTGCGCGAATTGAACATCGATCCTGAGAGCATTTAAGCGACAAATTGTTTAATTTAGCGCTTACGCATCAAGACCGCAGAAACCGGGTTTTTTATGATTTATGGGCGCTGTAGCGAATGATTTTCGTGAAAAAACCCGGTTTCTCACCACCCTTGTGTAAGTCCCATAATTACAACTTATCCGACTTGTTTAAAGTCGCGAAGCAATATCCATTCTTCGGGATTGGTTCACTCTACTCGGCTGCATTTGCAATGACGCCTGATACTGAAATTAGCGTCCAAACGATCGCCCTTCCAGCCGCCAAAACCGATAAGAAGTGTTAACTTAGTAGTTAGTTGTGTCGATCGCACAGAAAAAAAATGCCTGAACTACAAACCGATACATACCAAGACCTCGACCCGCAAGTCCTCTCAAAGCCCGTTGTTGTCGGTCTGGAAGAGGTAACAAAAGTTTACGGGATTGGCGACCTGGAAGTTCGCGCCTTAAACGGCGTCAGCTTGACGGTAAGACAAGGAGAATATTGCTCGATTATGGGCGCATCGGGATCGGGCAAATCTACAGCTATGAATATTATCGGCTGTCTCGATCGACCTACGAGCGGCAGTTACTACTTAGACGGCGTAGATGTCGCCCAAATGCCCGAAGAAGAATTAGCCGGAATTCGCAATTTAAAATTAGGTTTTGTCTTCCAACAATTTCACCTGTTGCCTCAATTGACAGCATTAGAAAATGTCATGTTACCGATGGTTTATGCAGGCATTCCCGCACCAGAAAGACGCGAACGGGGAGTAGACGCTTTAACAAAAGTAGGCCTGGAAAGTCGGCTGCAAAACAGACCGAATCAACTATCAGGAGGACAGCAGCAGCGGGTTGCGATCGCCAGGGCTATTGTCAACCGTCCCGTGTTGTTGCTGGCTGATGAACCTACAGGTGCATTGGATACAAAAACTACTCAAGAAGTAATGGATATTTTTACAGAATTCAACGAAAGCGGCATGACTGTTGTTATGGTAACGCACGAACCCGAAGTAGCGCGCCAAACTCGCCGCGTTGTCTGGTTCCGCGACGGTCAAGTTATTCACAATAATCTCAACCCGGAAGAGCTTTCACACGCTATATTTTAGATTAACAATTCTGTGATGGCGAGCTGTGTTTTATTTTGTTGACTGTTGACTGTTGACTGTTGACTGTTGACTGATGACTAATTAAAAGCTGTGGGAAAAGCTTCCCACACTCGATCGACAAAATCTCTAAGTTGCCGAGATGCGATCGCACCATCCTTTTTCTCCGAGTCCAGAGAGTGCAACTCAGTCAACAGTGAAATTACCTCAGTATCAAAAGCCTCCCGAAACAAACTCAGCGGCCACAGCAAATCAGCACCATCTCGCAAATCGGATAAAGTGTATTCTGCAGGTGAATCCTTCCCCGACGCCGATACAACTAACATCAAAGGGCGCACCCAACAAACTTGACGTGCCTCAACCACTTGGATTACCTCGGAATGCAGGCACGCATCTCCACATTCTAAACTGACAATTTGACCAGGCTTAAAGTTCAAAGCACAATCCATTAAGGCTCACACTTAATACAGACAAGACAAAGCAGCGAAATAAGTGCTGTATCTCTCTACAGCACCCGAAAACATTATATCATAATTTCTTTTTCTTTCTTCCTTCTTCCTTCTTCCTTCTTCCTTCTTCCTTCTTCCTTCTTCTCAACTTTCATCAAGCTTTTTAAGAGCCATTTCGATCTCGGCTGTCAACAATCGTGCTTCTTTTTTACCACCGCCACCATTGGCATAATCCGCCACGGAAATCGGAGAACCGATCGCAATTTTTACCTGACAACCCCATTTAGGAATGCGCGGGCGATAGCGGATACTCATCGGTACAATTTTCACGCCCAAACCCGGTTTGCTCAACTCTGCTTGCATTGCCAAACGCGCCAATCCCGGCTTAATCGGGTGAACTTCCCCATCCTGAAAAATACCGCCTTCGGGAAAAATCACCAACATTTCCTTGTCGAGGAGTAGTTCCACCCCATAACGGAGACTGCCAATTGCTGGATGCTTGAGATCCACAGCAAACCCCCCCAAATGTCTGATGAACCAACCTTGCACTCCTTTGACCTCATCAGCAGTTACCATAAACCGCAAATCGCGTCCAGTCACCTTCTGTCCAGTTGAATAAGGCATCATCAGGGCATCCCACCGGGAGCGGTGCGTAGGGGCTAAGATGACAGGCCCGTCTTTCGGCAAGTGCTCCTGTCCGGTTATCTCAATCTTGCCAAAATGAAACGGTAGGACAACATAGTGACCTAGCGGATAGAGCAAGGAGGTTAACCAAGGAGAAACGCGAGAGGTATTAGATGCTACCTTGGCAGGCATGGGCTTCACTAGAGAGGATTTACTGGACTCAACGGCGATCGTGGCGGTGTGGGGCATAGCAATTAAGCTGCTTTATCGAGATCTAAAGTTTAAAGTAAGGTGTTGGCCAAATCTTTAGTTTTTAGATGGGGACACTTTTGCTATTGGCCTTGTGCCGATCGAGCGATCGCACCCGCAAGAGATAATCTGTCACAGGTAAAACCTCAGCCAACCGGACAGCACTAATGCAGAGCAGTCGGCCGCCTCGAAAGCTTGAGCAGGCAATTACGGATCTATTATTTCAGTTAAAGGATCAATTTCGATTAAACATCGCCCCGAAGATAGTAAAAAATTTTACCTGTTAATTTTTCCGGCGCGCTTCAAACCAAGAAAGCAACTGATCGCGGCAAACAGACTCCATAATACCGCCAAGCACTTCTAAGCGGTGACACGAATGCGTGCTATCGGGAATATTAGCAGCAGTCCGAATTGTGCCAGTTTTCGGGTCATCTGCTCCGTATACCAGCAAACCAATCCGAGCTTGGACGATCGCACCAGCGCACATCGGGCAAGGTTCCAGCGTTACGTAGAGCGTGCATTGGTTGAGATGCCAGTCTTGCAAAACTTTGCCGGCCGCCCGCAAAGCCAAGATTTCAGCGTGAGCAGTCGGATCGCAATCTCGCTCTCGCCGATTTTGCGCTTCGGCAATCAATTTGCCACTACCGTCAACAATTACAGCAGCTACGGGCACTTCACCAGCATCACCGGCTGCTTGCGCCAGTTCCACAGCCCTAGTCATCCAGCGTTTGTGAATAAAATAAGTAGTCTCACTAATAGCCAACGGCTCAGCTTTATAATTCACGTCATACCTAAGTAACAGAAAAACTTAAGATCGATAAATAAAGTTACATTACAGCTTAATCGAGAGTCTTTAATTATGGACACCACTACGATTACCACTGAAATTGTTGAGCTGTTGTGCCGCATTAGCCGGCAAAAGCTGCGCGAACAAGATATCACTCCTTTGGTAGTGTTTCTGACGGCTCTGATTTCCATCCTGCGCGGAGTGATGATTATTGACAGGACGATCGCAGTTGAAGAAGAAGAACGGCTGCAAAAGACTCTCAAAGCCTTTGCCAGCGGCGACCGCGATCGGGTAGAACTAATTCAGCGCCTTGTCAAAGGAGTATCGAAACAGCAGGTTTACTTCAACCCCACAGAATTGCTAACCCTGACAGCTTTGTTCTCAGAATCAGAAAAACTGTTGCTCATCGGTTCCGGCTACGAAATGTCCGCGGCCGACGGACACATCGACCTACGGGAGCAAATGTACTTACAGTCGATCGCAAATCGGCTCGGCCTAGACTCCAGACACATTGCAGTCCTAGAAACTTTATTTACTAAAGAAGGAACCCTAGACTCAGAAGCTTTTGGCGAAGTTCAAGCTTTACTCGATCCCAGCGAATTCGAGTCCCGCGATCCGGTATTTGGCAAAGCAGCAAAGCACTTGCTGAGTATTTTACTCCGCAAATAATCCAGCGCATATAAATTTGGGGGCAGTAAAAGGAGTTCGAGGAGTTCGAGGATTTGACGCTGTTTCCATTTGAGATGGGAATTGGGCGCTCTTACCCTCAAAAACCGGGTTGTTTAACCCCTACCAAGAGCGCTGCACGGCGTATGTTGTTGAAAAACCTGGTTTCTCCCTAAGTCCCGCTTGATTTTTTTTTTGCAAGAGTCGATCGACCCTTGTATCCCATTGAACCGAATGCCTCTAAAATCTAAAAGCGACTTGTCGCTGCCTTGATTGACTCAGCTCAATCTCAAATCTCAAATTGATTGATTATGCAAATTGAATGGCAAACCGCCAAAACCTACGAAGACATTCTCTATCACAAAAGCGGCGGCACCGCCAAAATTACCATCAATCGACCTCACAAACGGAACGCTTTCCGTCCCAAAACCGTACTGGAACTGTGTGATGCCTTTACTGATGCCCGCGAAGACACAAAAATCGGCGTTGTCCTGTTCACCGGTGCGGGGCCTCATACAGACGGCAAATACGCCTTTTGCGCCGGCGGCGACCAAAGCGTGCGGGGTTCGGCGGGATATGTAGACCAAGGTGGCATACCCCGGTTGAACGTGCTCGACTTGCAGAAGTTGATTCGCTCTATGCCCAAAGTAGTAATTGCTTTAGTTGCAGGCTACGCAATTGGAGGCGGTCACGTTCTGCACTTAATTTGCGACTTGACGATCGCTGCTGACAATGCTATTTTCGGACAGACCGGCCCCAAAGTCGGCAGTTTCGACGGTGGTTTCGGAGCTAGCTATCTCGCCAGAGTTGTCGGCCAGAAAAAAGCCAGAGAAATTTGGTTTTTGTGTCGCCAGTACAGCGCGCAGCAAGCCCTAGAAATGGGTTTAGTCAACTGCGTCGTGCCCGTCGAACAACTAGAAATAGAAGGGATTCAGTGGGCTGCGGAAATTCTCGAAAAAAGTCCGATCGCGATTCGCTGCTTGAAATCCGCTTTTAATGCCGACTGCGACGGTCAAGCCGGTTTGCAAGAACTGGCGGGAAATGCCACTTTGCTGTACTATATGACCGAAGAAGGCGCCGAAGGCAAACAAGCCTTTTTGGAAAAACGGCAACCTGATTTTAGTCAATATCCTTGGCTGCCATAGCTGGATGGAGAAATCAGTTTTTTTTATGCGCTCATATTAAAGTAGATCCTGCTGATTTTTATGAGTTAGTAAAGCCAAATGCACCCTGTAGTCCAAAAGTGTCAGTAGTGATACCAGTTCCCACAAAGAATGAAACTGCTTTGCCAGATCCAAACCATGATTATGATCAGTGATTCCCCTATCGAAAATCGAAAATCGAAAATGGTATGAGCAGCAGGGCAGCCGACGAACTAAACTGAGACTGCTGCTGCCGATTTTTCGGTTAACGTTGTGCCTGTAAGCTGGCAGGCATTGCGCTCGGAAAGAGTGACGGTGGCATCCTGCAGCGTCAGAGTCGATTCTTGCCACAGTCCAATTTCTTCTATGTTTTCCCAAGATGACCTAAAAGGCGAAACGGCTAAAGCACAAGCTTTCCAGTGACTTTGAACCGGCCCGCCTAGTAAAGCGCAAACACCCCCGCGTCTGCCTTCAGGGGTATAGTGACGGCAGTGACCACAAGCTGAAGTTAAAGGTGAAGTTAAGGAGGTTTGCATAAAAGTTCTTAGGGAAATCATTTTCATCTCTAATTCTCCTTTGTAGAGCTAGCAGGTTTTAGAGCATCCCAACCTTTATGCTGTCTGGGTTGTAGCGATCCCCGAAGCATAAATAAATTTTATAATTTATTTATAATCTCGTTATATATAGAAACAATTAGCTCGGTGCTTGCTCATTGTATAGGTAAAAACACAGGTTAAAAGTTTATAAAGACGTTAGGGATCAAGAAAAAGTACAAATGCCCAACGAGTATGAGAGGTTACAAATAAGCGGTAGCTTAGAATACAAAAATTAGCTGAGAGTGTCGGTAAGCAGCCTCTGGGAAACAGCAACAATTAAGTTTTCAAATGAAAATGAAAAATAGCTGCCGGCGATCGGGCCCCTGTTGCATTGACGCCAAAAGTAGCTAATCATAAAATAGGCAAGTTTTCAACCTTCATGTTTATCTCTACAATCAACATATTAAAATTAATTCAGAGGCGGTAGGAGTTTTGCTAATGAGTAAGCGTTCTTCGGTTGAATCCCCAAATCATCAATCCTCTTCAACCCCAATCAACCCTGCTTTGCAAGCAGTCCTGGGGAGTCTAGATGTAAACCTAGAAGCAGAACTGACAACATACAGAAGGCACAGGAGGCGCGCCGAACAGTGGGTGTCGCCCTCAGTTCGTAGCGGCAAGCAAACAGCCACAACCGAGCAACAGCTAGCCCAAAATTTGGCGCCGGAGACTGCGGAGGAAACCCAGCAGCCGCTATCGCTGCCCCTATCCCTTGCCGGCACTCAGGGCGATGCCCCGCTAGCAACTACCAAGGGCGGCACAAAATTATCTAGCAGTACCTTCGCACCCAACAAATATCTCGAATCAAGCGAAAAACTGATCGAAAGTTTGGACGAGTCAAAAGCTGAGCCTACGGTAGAACGCAGTTTAGCCGCCAGTTTGTTAACTCCCTTGGGACTGAGTTCGATGCTGCTGTTTTTGCTGTCATGCACAGCTTTGGGCTACGCAGTCATGTACCCGTCAAATCTAGTTAAGATGGCCGGCCTGAACCGTTTGCTCGATCGCAATGCACCCTCTTCAAGCGACAGTCCCGCCTCTACTGCCATCTCAGATACCAGCACCAAGGAACTGCCGAAAGCTCCCAATCTGGTATCCAAGGAATTTGTCGAGCTAGATTTGAGCACTCTCAGCAATGTCCAGCCGACAGTCAGCCCGATTGCTTCCCCGTCACCAAAAGCCTCAATCCCGCCAACTCCGCCAGCGCCTCCAGGCCCCAGCGGGGCTGTGCCAATTCCTACAGAAGACGGCAACCCGGCCAGAGGCAGGGAACAAGGACTCAACAATCTGAGTACGGCTTTGCTTCCTACTCCCAGCCCTAGCGCCGCGCAGCCTGTGCCGACACTGCCGACACTGCCTCCAACACCCTCCCCAGCCCAGCCTGCAGCCACATCCCCGGCGACAGCATCCCCAGCCGCCGCATCCCCAGCCGCCGCATCCCCACTGGGAAGGCCTACACGGGCCGCCGACGGTTTCTATTACGTTGTCACCGATTACACCGACGAAAAATCGCTGCAGCAAGCCAGAACCGCTGTTCCCGATGCCTACGTGCGAAACTTCTCAAAGGGTGTCAAGATCCAAATGGGGGCTTTGAACGATCCTGCCTCAGCAGAACGTTTGGTGAAAGAACTCCAAGAAAAAGGGGTGAAGCCACAATACTATCAGCCATAAATTAGGTAAAGGGTGAAAAACTTTAACTAAATTGTTAGACAAAGCTAGACAATGAGGAATGTTTTGTCTAACACAAAATTGGTTTTGTAATTGTCACTTCCCAGTCCTAAATCTAAAATTTAATAAAATCGGGAGACGGGCAAAATGGGATTATTCGATCGCCTATGGCGAGTGATTCGAGCCAATATTAACAGTTTGGTCGGGGCTGCTGAAGACCCAGAAAAAATTCTGGAACAGGCTGTAATGGATATGCAGGAAGATTTAGTGCAGCTCAGACAAGCTGTGGCAGGAGCGATTGCAGCTCAAAAACGCACTGAACGACAGTGTTCCCAAGCTGAGTCTACAGCCGCAGAATGGCATCAGCGGGCGCAGCTAGCTTTGCAAAAAGGCGAGGAAAATTTGGCGCGGGAAGCTCTGACGCGCAAGAAATCTTATCAAGAAACGGCAACGGCAATGAAAGCCAGTCTCGGACAACAGAACGCTGTTGTGACTAAACTTAAAGAAAATATGCGGACGCTCGAAAGTAAAATTTCCGAGGCAAAATCTAAAAAAGATATGTACATTGCCCGAGCTCGATCGGCCGCATCGTCGGAAAGGCTGCAAGAAATGATGGGAAATCTCAGTACCGGCAGCGCTTTGAGCGCCTTTGAACGGATGGAAGAGAAAGTCATGCAGCTAGAAGCTCGCTCCGAAGCAATCGCAGAACTCGGAACTAATGATTTAGAAAAGAAGTTTCTCTCTCTCGAAGGTGCTGACGATGTGGATAACGAGTTGGCGGCGATGAAAGCACAAATGCTTCCGGGCAACAATACACCCAAATTGCCGTCGAGCGAGCCGCCCGCATCCTGAACAGCAGGCAACAGAACAATAGTCGGGACAAGCAAAAACTTCTCAACAGCCTAGCTAGAGATGGCTCGAAGCCTGTTGGGGAATTCCCGGATCGAAGTTAAACTTAATAGATAGGTGCATGAATAAGCTTGCCTGCATCACTTTACTCGATCGCTTTAAACTGGATTTATCTGTCTGCAAAAATTGCCAAAAACTAAATCGCACTAAAAATCTGACAAGAGTGATTTTCACAACTGCGGGCTAGGGCTATCAAGCCTGCTTTCCGCCTACTTCGTACACCTCACCCAGGAAAAATAGCATTATGGGATTATTTGACCGCATTAGCCGAGTCGTCAAAGCCAATCTTAACGATCTGGTAAACAAAGCTGAAGACCCGGAAAAGATTTTAGAACAGTCTGTTACGGATATGCAGGAAGACTTGGTGCAGTTGCGTCAAGCCGTTGCCAGCGCGATCGCCACTCAAAAGCGCACCCAGACTCAGTACAATCAAGCTGAATCTCAGTCTAACCAGTGGCAGCAGCGCGCTCAGCTAGCCCTGCAAAAAGGAGACGAGACTTTGGCCCGGGAAGCGCTAGTTCGCAAAAAGTCTCACGCTGAAACGGCGGCGACGCTGAAAGCCAGTCTGGATCAGCAATCGGCTCAGGTGGAAAGTCTCAAGCGCAACTTGATCGGTTTGGAGAGCAAAATTTCCGAAGCTAAGACTAAGAAGGATATGCTCAAAGCGAGGATATCCGCTGCTAAAGCTCAGGAACAGCTCAACAATACCATTGGCACCTTGAATACTGGCAGTTCAATGGCGGCTTTCGATCGCATGGAAGAAAAAGTTTTGCAGATTGAAGCTCGCGCGGGGGCTTCGGCAGAATTGGCCGCCGGCGGCAGCAATTTAGAGGAACAGTTCCGCTTGCTCGAAAGCGGCGGTGATGTTGACGACGAGTTGGCTCAGATGAAAGCTCAACTTACCGGGGGGTCTGTGTCTCAAGGTCAATTGCCGGCAGCGGGTAAAACGGCAGCAGCTAGTAGTTCGGAGTCGAGCCCGGTGATTGACGCTGAGTTGGAAGAATTGCGATCGCAGCTCAATAAAATGTAGTAATCTCTATCAAAATTTACCTATTTGTCAGATCGCAGGTTTGATAGAATGCTCCGCCGACCTACAGGGCTAGCTTGGGAGGTCGGAGTTTTTTTTAGTCATTTTTAAATACACAAAACAGGATTTTTGTCAACTATCTTTATATTGACTTGAGGAATTAAGTGTTTAAAAAGTGATAGAGTAATTTTATTCGTTGCAAGAGGGCTAGCTTGGGAGGTCAATCGATTTTCGATTTTAGATTTTAGAGGCGACCCCACGGATAAATCCGGGGGCTTGAGGATTTTAGATTTTCGATTTTGGATTGATTCCACGGATAAATCACGTGGCGGGTACCACCTTTGAAATTCGTGGTCAGAGTTTTTTCAGTAATTATTTAGTACACAAAAAAGGAGTGCTGTCAACTATCTTTATATTGACTTAAGGAATTAACTTTGTAAAAAGTGATAGAGTAATTTTATTCCTTGCAATTGCGTCGGCTGCGCCCGATCGTAAGTGTAAATAACTATCAAATATGGCTAATCTGTCATGCCCGTGCAATTTTCTAGAAGCTTTTGTAAAATCAAGTTTTTCAAGGCATTAGCACTTGGTTTTTCAATTGCAGCTATTTGCCCCGCACTGCTATCAGCTCTAAGTGTTGGCGAGTCGATGGTTGCTACCGACTCAGGGGTGCAAGCGCCAATTGTGCATGAGAATTTACCGTCTCAATTCAAACTAAATCAAGAAACAGCAGACGATCGCGATCGGCTTCGTGATTTATACTCAGGTTCAGAATTAGATAGAGGCAGTAAAGAGCAAGAAAATAGCATCCCGGATCTCGATCAATTAACCCAAAGTGATCCCGCAGAAACTCTCCCTCAGTTGCCGAATCGAGGAGAAAACAGACACGAATTTCCGATTCCCAACCCGCGACTGCCAAATCCGGCTCCCCTCCCGTAACCGGCGCCGCCAGAACCCTTGCTTTTAGGCGAACAGCTTTTGCCGCTTGCTATTCCCGCGCCGGCACAGCCTGCAGAATTGCTAACATTCCGGGTACGATAAAAGTCACTCGATTTGAAGTAGTTGGCAGTTGACTTACCGCGAGCCGATCGTGCAAAATCCGAGAAGAGAAATTGCGATCGGTATTGGTACCGGCAGTCGAGAAAGCGATACATCTTGGCTGGGAAAAGATTTTCCACTGTCGTCGGAAGCAGATAATTGGGGTAGAAATCGGGTTGCGGTGCTGAGGCTGTTTCAGGATTTTACTCAAAGGGAAGAGAGAGATGTCTGGGCGGCGCGATCGCAGTTCTGTCAGGGAGTGGCAGCATTTGGCGCTACGGTGAGCAGCAGCAGCCCTGACAGTCAATTTTTGGTTTTGCCGAGTCAATTGCATTACCTGCGGTTGTTGGCTCCTGAGACGCTGCTGCGGGTGCGATCGGATGTGGAATTGGCTGGGGCAGAGCTTTTGGGGCTCGAACCATTCGGTATAGGGGGATCAGACACATTGCGGGGCTACCGTCAGGATGCAATGCTTGCCGATAGCGGGATTTTTGATTCAGCCGAGTTGCGGTATCCGATGCAAGCGCACCCGCGACAAGCAAGGAGTTTTGCACGTGACGCCGTTTGTGGATTTTGGCAATCTTTGGAATCCCAGGGAAAGGGCGGTTTTGGAAGCGAATACTTTGCTATCAGAGGGATTGCGGTTGCGGTAACTGTACGGCGAAAGGTGGAATGCTCGCGGAGGCTGGGGAATTCCTTTGATTGATATTAAGTCGAGCAACAGGAGTTTACAAGAGGGCGGGCTGTATTTTTCTGTATAATTCAAACGTAAGGATTCAGGTAAAAAATAGTGAGAGCGATCGCCGAGAAATATGATAATGTAGTCAGATGAGCGAAAAATCAGA